>JAUVPT010000138.1 GCA_030598525.1 Gemmatimonadota bacterium | reverse complement strand
CAGCTATCGCCGTTGCCGCTGCCGAGCGTCTTGATGCCCGGGGACTCTTCCTCGTTAACCCTATCACTCCCGATGTGCGCCGACCGGCACTTCTCGGTTTGCTCTCCGTTCGCCTCGTTCGCTCCAGCCTCGGACCGATGCTGCGGATCTTCCGCCGACCGCTCACTCGCTATATGCTCGTGCGGCGAGTGTTCGCCGACCGGGGACAAATCCCGGCAGGAATCGTGGATTCTTATGCCGATCCATGGGGAGATCCGGCGCGAGCAGCCGGTTTTCCGCGGATCCTGTCTGATTGGGCCCCGGCGGAACTGGAGCGGTGGGCGGCCCCGCTCGGCGTGCCGGTCCGCGTCATCGCGGGAGCCGAGGACCGACGCATCGACCCCGAGGCGGCCCGCCGGTGGGCCGCCAGGCTGGGGGCAACGTTCGAGCTGGCCGCCGGCTGCGGACACTCGGCCCCGGAGGAACGAACAACGGAAGTCGCGGCGGCCCTCGAGGACCTCGTGACAACAATTTGTGCAAGGGAACAGGAAGAGACACGGGATGATCAAGAGTGATCGCTGGATCAGACGCGCCGCACGTGAACAACGAATGATCGAGCCTTTCACGGACGCCCAGGTTCGAGATGGCGTGATCTCATACGGTCTTTCCAGCTACGGCTACGACATGCGCGTGTCGAACGAGTTTCGGATCTTTCACAACGCCCTTGCGCCCGTTGTCGATCCAAAGCACTTCGACGAGCGCTCGTTCATCGAGTACAAGGGCGATGTGTGCATCGTGCCCCCGAACTCGTTCGCCCTCGCTCGATCCGTGGAGTACTTCCGAATTCCTCGCAACGTCCTGACGATCTGCGTGGGCAAGAGCACGTACGCACGTTGCGGTATCATTACGAACGTCACGCCGTTCGAGCCGGAGTGGGAGGGACACGTGACGCTGGAGATCAGTAACACGACTCCCCTGCCCGCCCGGATTTATGCCAACGAGGGTATCGCGCAGGTCCTGTTCTTCGAGTCGGACGAGGAATGCGAAACGAGCTACGCGGACAAGAAGGGCAAGTACCAGGGACAGACCGGAGTCACTCCACCCCGGTTGTGATCGTTACGCCGGACCTCCGTCCGGCTCGGAGTCGGAAGGAACAGACCGGAGCCCCGCGACACCGGCGAAGAACCAGCCGAGGAGGAAGCACAGCCCCCCGAGCGGGGTCACGGCCCCAGCCGCGCGTACTCCCGTGAGCGCCAGCACGTAGAGGCTGCCCGAGAACAGGACGGTCCCGGCCAGGAACATCCAGCCTGCCCTTCCCCACCCCGCTTTCGGCCAGCGGTCTGCGGCCAGCCCCACGAACAGGAGGGCTGCTGCGTGAAACAGCTCGTAACGCACGCCCGTCTCGTAAACCGCAAGCAACTCGGACGACAACCGTGCCTCCAGGCCGTGAGCGCCGAAGGCTCCCGCCGCTACTCCGATGAATGCCGATATTGCCCCGAGGAGCAGGAATTTCGTATGCATATGTGAAGATGCGAGGACGAGGGACGCCACGCGAGCCCGGAACTTGCTGAGATCGGCCACGGAGGCGTGCGTCCGGCGAGCACGGCCGCGTGAATCGGAACCGACGTTGGAAGGCACAGGATGAGCGACCAGATGAGCGATCCCGGAAAACGGAGACTTGTCGTCGTGCTTGGGGAAACCGAGCTGACCGCGGAGGTACGTGCGGCCCTGGAAGCATTCCCCTGGCCCGTGCGATACGTGGAGGATCCAGAGGCGCTCGCACAGGGGGCTGACCCGAACGATCTGGTTCTCACGTCTCTGCGCTCCTCGCAGATCGGCGAGCTGGCCGGAGGCCCGTCCGTAACATCCGGCGACACCGGCGCAGATCGACAGGTTCGGGCTCGATCGCCGAATCCGTTTGCCCCGAATCGGCTGTACGAAGAAGCCCACGCGTACGTAGAGGAGACTCTCGCATCCGTGCGCGATTCAGCCGACCCCGACGTGGACCGGGGCCGGTTGCTCGCGGAACGGATGCACACGGACCTTCTGCGAGACAACAGCCTGATCAACCGCAGCCTTGAGCCCCACGAGATCTACGACCTGGCAAGCCACTGTGTGAATGTCGCGGTGCTGGGCGGCAAGATCGCGCTGGGTATGGTGTCGGGTGTGGAAGACGCCGTTGAAGTAATCCACGCCGGCCTCCTCCACGATATCGGCATGGCGAAGCTGCCCCCCGCGATGCTCCGCAACCAGGGGGCGTGGTCCGAGCGAGAGCAGGAAGCCCTCCGACAGCACCCGGTGTACGGGGCCGAGATCCTGGAGCGCTGCGCCCCGCGATGCGAGTGGCTGCGGAGAGCCGTGCTGCAGGAACACGAGAGGGCACAAGGCCAGGGTTATCCCTACGGCCTCTTCGACCGCGACCTGGATCCGATCGCCCGCATCCTCGGAGTGGCCGATGTCTTCGAGGCTCTCTCGCACCCGCGAACCTACCGATCGCCCTTCACGGCCCTGCAGGCCCTGGAGAGAGTGGTCGGAATGCAGGATGACTACTTCGCGGCGCAGGTGGTTTCGGCCCTGGTCAACGAGATCTCGGCCTTCCCCATGGACAGCTACGTTCAGATCAGCTCCGGAGAAATCGGACGCGTCGTGGCAACCGATCCTGGTAACATTCTCCGTCCAAGGGTGGAGCTGGTCTGGGATGCGGACTGGAAGCGGATCGAAGAGGCCGGCACCCTCGATCTCGCGAGTCGGCCAGAACTGACCGTGGCTCGCGCCCTGCTGGAGTCCGAGCTGCCGATCACCTGAAGCTCCCCGATGCCGGACTCGAACAGTACCCGATGGAGAAAGGGGCAGCGCCTGGCGCTGCCCCTTTCCTCTCTCTACTACCGTTCCCCAGCTGTTCGTGCTTCCGGGGCCCAGGGGAATCCGGTGGCCCGGACTACGGAATGAGCACCGCGGCCGTGACGGCCGAGCGCCACAGCAGGCCGACTCCTCGCCATTGCCATGTGTTGATCGCTTCCGCGCCCCGGTTCCTCAAGCGGATCGCGTGCTCCAGGATCCTCTGTTGCGGCTCCGTCGGAGCGTCGCCGATGGCCTCCTGCGCACCGGCGATCATCTCATCGGCGAAGCCTAGCAGACGCTGGGCATCTTCGACCGTAGGACGCTCACCGTTCAGGACGGCCACCAGGGATAGCTGCTCCGCCCGATGGGCCTGAGCCACTGCCCGACGGTACCAGGCGTGCTCGAAGGAAAACTGTGCGCGCCGCCGCAACTCCACCGCCCGGAACAGCAACCCTTCCTGCTTCAGGGTCGGGGCCGGAATCAGCCGCTCGGCGAGGCGGATTGCCTCTCCGCTGCGGGCCATCGCGAGCCGGGCCACCGCCTGGGGATCACGGTCGAAATCCGGGTGCCGGTGCCTCATCCGATCCGCGATCTGAAGCGCCAGGACCAGGCGCTCACCCGCACCGACGAAATCACCTCCGTCGCGGAGCGAGTAGGCTTCCTCCAGCAACCCCTGCAGTTTCGCCTCGAGCTCGGCGAATCGCGCGAACTCGTCGCTGGCCTCTCCTACCCGCTCGACCAGGCTTTCGACCCGAACGAAGAGTTCGTCGATCGCGCTCTCACCATGCCGCTCGAACATGGCGCGCACCAGGTTCATCCGGCATTCACGTGCCTGAATGCGAGCCGCGTCCTCATCTCCGTTACTCAGCAGCTGGCGCGCTTCGCGAAAGCACTCACGACCCTCGCCAAACGGAGGTCCATCCGTCGGCGTCGCCATCGAGAGCGACATGTCGTCGATGAGGACCTCGGCGAGGTCGGCGTCCCCGACGACCTGAAGCTCCAGATCCGCGTTGACATCGAGTTCGGTCAAGGGATCGCCGGAGGCAGGTCCGGTAGAGCTGTCGTCGCAGCCCACGGCGCCGATCGCGACCAGCCCGGCGAGCATCAGAATCCGCAGTCGTTTCTTCATTTTGGGGGTCCTCCCGTTCTGTGACCGGTCGAGCCAGTCGTCGCTTTCGGTCGAGACAATTCGCCCCAAAGACGACCTCAGCGAGTCGGCGGTCACAAACCGGAGGCGGCATCCCGTGAGCGCTCAGACCTCCGACGACGCGGCAGCGCAGTCACGAGGTAGGACTCAGCGGAGGTGTCGAACCGGTCGAGGAGCACGCGACGCCCGAATCCGATCTCTTCACCGGACGTATGGACGTGCACGACATGAAGCGTCCCCTCGGAGTCCTGCCACTGCGCCCGCCCTGAGCCCGGTATCGCTCCGGCGCCGCGGGTGACCAGCCTGGCCTCGACCCCTTCGTGTCCCGCTCGATTGAACCGGACCGCCAAAATCGGGCGAAAGTGTCGCGAGCGGAATCGCCACAACCAACGGCCCCCCAGCCAACCGGCTGCCGCAGACCCTACAAGGACGTACGGAAAACGTGGACCCGGCTCACCCAGGCCAAGATCGTGGATAGCGCCGTTCCAGGTGAGCCCGAACACCGCCGTGATCACGAGCGCGGCCGCGAGCCGGAACAGGTCGCGGTCACGGACCCTTCCCCATGCGGCTAAGAGCAGGCCCGCCGCGCCGAGGGCGAGAAAGGCGAGGTTGTACCAACGACCGAGGAACTCGAAGTACGTCATGGCGTGAAGGCGGGACCACGCCCGGGGAGGGCGTGGTCCCTTTCATCGGCGAGCCCCGCAAGAGGGCCGAGAACCGGACGCCTCAGAGCTGAACCAGCTCCATGGTGCCACGGACGGCCTCCGCCGAAGCCCCGAGGGCCTCCCGCTCGGCGTCTGAGAGGGTCACCTCGATTACCCCCTCGAGGCCCGTCGCACCCAGCTTGCACGGAACCCCCAGGAACAGTCCGTCCAGGCCATACTCACCCTCCAGCCAGGCGGCGCACGGTAGCACTCGCTTCTTGTCCCTGGCGATGGCCTCCACCATCTGAACCGCGCCCGCGGACGGCGCGTAGTACGCCGATCCCGTTCCGAGAAGCTTGACGATCTCACCACCGCCCTTACGCGTGCGCTGGACCAGGGCCTCGATCCGCTCGGCGCTCAGCAATTGAGTCAGTGGAATGCCGCCCACGCTCACAGTGCTTACGATCGGGACCATGCTGTCACCGTGACCGCCGAGGACCAACGCCTGGATGTCCTCGACGCTGACGTCCAGCTCCATCGCGATGAAGCTACGGAATCTGGCCGTGTCGAGAATCCCCGCCATGCCGATGACCCGTTCTCGCGGGAAGCCTGTCACCGCCTTGGCTACATAGGCCATGACGTCGAGCGGATTCGTGACCATGACGATGATGGCATCCGGGCTGAATCT
>JAUVPT010000177.1 GCA_030598525.1 Gemmatimonadota bacterium | reverse complement strand
GCCTCGTCCCCGTGCTGGGATTCTGGCCGGCAAAGATCATTGCGGATACTCAACTCAAGAGCGGCGAGCAACGTCAGTTGAGTTTTTCGTTGCCCCCTGAACTCGAGGGTAAGATCGCGAAGATCCAGCTGGTCCTGAGGTTCTATGAAGTGGCCGATGAGCACGAGGGCAATCTCGAAAAGGCCTATCATGTTAGCAGGCCGATACTGGAAGAAGAGGTTCGCAATCCCGGTGAGCCACTCACGGTCAGCCAGTTGATCTCAGAGAAAGCACCTGTTCTCGAGATTTTACACTGAGCCCTCCGCGGCCCTGGCAGGCGGGTAGACCTGACGTCAGTCGGACGCCGCGACCGGCATGTGGAGGGTCCACCACTCCTTCGCCCACTGTCCATCCCAAGTAGCTGAGGCCGGGCATCCTGCGAGCATGGAGTCCAGTTCACCCGCGCTCTGCGGCCTGGAATCGGGATCCTTGGCGAGGCACGACAGGATCACCTGCTCCACGGCGGCGGGGACCTCGGTCTCGGTCCTCCGGGAAGGCGGTTCCGGCTCCGTTTGAACGTGGTGTAGAACGACCGCGAGCGGAGTCTGCTCGTCGAACACTGGCTGGCCCGTCAGGAGCCAGTAGGCCACACAGCCCAGCGCGTACGTATCGGCTCGTCCATCCACCGGTGCACCCGTCGCGATCTCCGGCGCCATGAAGGCCGGCGTCCCGGCCACGATGTCGTCGGCGGTGAGCTCGGCTTCACCTGTGACGACCTCATCACGGGTCTTGACGAGACCGAAATCGAGCACCTTGACGAAGTCGTATTCCGGCCCGTGGTGGCACGTGAAGATGTTACCGGGCTTGATGTCCCGATGAACCATGCCGGCATCGTGAGCCTCGCCGAGGGAGTGACAGACCTGGCGCAGTAGATAGACTGCCCTGCCGGCCGGCAGAGGTCCGAACCGCTGAACGAGCTCGCCGAGACTCAGTCCTTCCAGGAGTTCCATGATGTAGTAGAAGGCGCCTTCCTCGGTGACCCCGAAGTCGTACAGATGGATGGTGTGGTGGGAACGAAGCGCCGAGGTGGCCCGCGCTTCGCGGACGAATCGCCTTACCGCCCGCTGCCGGCTCGATTGGTCGGGGCCCAGGGCCTCGGGTCGGATCATCTTGACGGCTGCCGGTCGGTTCAACATGCGGTGCCGTGCCACCCACACCTCGCCCATGCCTCCAGACCCGAGCGGCTCTTCGATCGTGTAGCAGCAGATCTCCCGACCCTTCTCCAGGGGACCGCTGTATCTCTTCTTGGCAGCCATGGCGCGTACTCGTTCAAGTGGGAGGCCGGGTCAGTCCGCCCCCGAGGGTCCTCACGCCTCGGGCGGCGCCGGGAGCTCGTTTTCGACCCACGGGGGCATGATCTTCACCAGCAGCCACAGGATGATGAACGGGAGGATCACGAACGCCCCGGCCATGAGCAGCCCTTCCACCCCGAGCAGCTCAGCCTTGTAGACGGTCAGGCCCCGCAGGCTCTTCGAGAACAGCTGTTCCCCGATCACGACGTTCCAGCGGATGCTGAAGATGCCGACCTGCACCAGGAGAGCGCAGCCGAGGTAGATGAGCCGCCTGACCTCGGCCGGGACCTTGCGGGTGCCCCGCCAGCTGAGGGCCGGAGACACCACGCCCAGCCAAATGAGGGGCACGAGCGTCCCCAATACCACTTGAAGCACGATGAGGCTGACGAACAGGCGTCCCTCGATCAACTGCGACAGAATCTCGATCGATTCCTCGGATTCGTACAGACGGTGGATGAAGTCGAGCATCTCGAGTGAGAAGTCCACTACCATGGCGTAGAACAGGAAGGTCGCGAGCTTGTCCGCGCACCCCATGTCCACCTTCTTGCCCCGGAACAGGGTGGCCACGATGTAGATGATTAACACGAGCGCGATTCCCGACACGATGGCCGAGAACAGGAACACGACCGGCATCAGCACGCTGCTCCACCACGGATTCGCCTTCACGGATCCGAATATGAAGCCCACGTATCCGTGCAGCAGGAATGCCGAAGGGATGCCGATGATGGTGATCCACCGGCCGGCCTTGTCGTCGAATCCCAGGGCCCGGTCCGAAATATCCGTCGAGCCGAGCGTGAGCGCGTAGTAGAACCACTTCCGGGGCCCGGTGGCCTCCCGCGCCCGCAGCACGAAGTCCCTCCGGTAGTCGAACCAGATTTCCAGCAGCAGCACGACCATCAGGTACCAGGCGTACACGAAGCCGAACATCGCCATGGCCGACTTGCGGTTCGGAGTGAGGAAGATCTCGTACGAGCGCTCCGGGTGACCCAGGTGAGCCAGGAGAGGCAGAGGGGCCACGATCAAGAACGCGAGTGCCGTGAGGAGGGCCAGCCGATAAGTCGGCTCCACCTCTTTGACGTTGAACACGCGTGCCAGTGAGGCCAGGATGAAAGCTCCCGCCACCAGGCCCGTGAGATACGGGTACAGGACGATGAGGAGACTCCACCTGAGCTCGAATTCGTTCGGGTAGATGTATCCCTGCATCGTCTACCTCACCTCTCCATCCAGGTTCGCGTAGAACACCTTCGGTTTGGTGTTGAGGTGCGGCTTGAGCACTTGGATTTCGTTGAAGCGCAGGAAGCGCGCGAGTGGGTTCGCCCTGTGCCCCACTTCACCGAACAGGCGGGCGGACGTGGGGCACACTTCCACGCACGCGGGCACTTTGCCCTTCGCGAGACGGTGGTAGCAGAACGTGCACTTGCGGGCCACGTGCTTCTCCGGGTCGAACCAGCGCGCCCCGTACGGGCATGCCTGCACGCAGTAGCCGCATCCGATGCAGTATTCCTCGTCGACCAGGACGGCGCCGTCGTCCGTGATAAATGTGGCTCCGACCGGACAGACCTGGACGCATGGCGCTTCCTCGCAGTGGTTGCACAGCTTCGGAACGAAGAACGTGCGCAGGGTGCCGCCCTCCTCTGCGATGGGAGGGAAGCCTTCGATGCCTCCGTTCGGGCTGTCGACCACGACCTCGCCGTCGCTGCGGATCACCTAGCGCTCGACCCACGTGTTGAAGAAGTACGGCTCGTCGGGTACGTCGTTTTCGTTCTTGCAGGCCTGCGCGCAGCGGCCGCACCCGATGCACTTCCGGATGTCGATTCCCATCCCGTAGATGCGCTCGGCGCCTGCGTCGCTCTCTCCCTGCATGCCGCAAAGCTCGGGAACTCGGACGACGCCGAGGGCAATTGGCACGCCGAGGCTGGCCTTGAGTGCCTCCCACAGGAAGTCTCTGCGGTCCACGGTCTCGTGGGTTGCCCGGGACTCTCGATCTCGGCCGTCGGCCGGGCCCGCCATCACTCCGACCCCGGATGGTGCGGGTAGTGGCATTGCCAGCACAGGTAGCCGTCACCGTGTGTCGACATATCTATCCTCGGGATGTGGGAGGGACTGGCCGCCGCCTCGGCGTGACAGCCGCCGCAGAAGTCCCTCGTGTCCGGCTTGCCCGGTCGGATCAGTCGAGGGGTGGCCTTGTGCTCGTCGGGGGCCTCGTGGCAGGTGAGGCAGGGTAGCGTCGCATGGTGCGACACCGCCTTCTGACTCGCAATCTGGCCATGGCACGCCCGGCACGCGCCCGGGATCACGGGAGGTTCCGGGGCATGCGGGTCGTGACACGTCATGCACGGTACGGTCGGGTTGTGGGCCACGGGGTCGATCTGTGGAAAGCCGGAAGGCCGTGAGGCGTTATAGCCATGGCACATGGGGCAGAACCCTCTCTCACGCGGTGCCGGCGGCTTCACCGACCCGGGAGCAGTTGCGTGCTCGGCCGCTGGTCCGTGACACACCTCGCACGAGACGCCCGAGTGGTTCGAAGTGCCCTTCTTCTCGGTGATCGGCCGGTGACACGTCGTGCACGCTTCGTGTCCGGCGTACTGGAGGGGGAAAGCCGCGATTGAGTCGACGGCCGCGGCTCGGTAGTGGCCGGCTTCGCCGAATGTGTCCGGCACCAGGGTTTGCCGCACCGCCATGAAGACGATGGCCAGACCGGCAAAAGCGATGCCGAGGCGCACAACCTGTTGGGGCATGGCGCGCTCGTTTTCTGCTGAGAGGAAGGCCCCCGCCTCAGGGGCTCGGCTCGCAACCGCGCAACATCGATGCCACGGTCGGATGCCCTAACTGGTCGCTGAAATGGCCTTACGGAGAGGGTGGACCGTCCGGCGCGGTGGGACATATTGCCCGCGTGGTCCGCCGTATGTGGGTCAGTCCGTCTCGGCTCGCTGTGTAGCCCATCGTCGCTACCGCTCGGCTGATCTTCCGTGCCAGGTAGTTGAGCGTAATGAAGACGCCTACTGCGCCGAGGATCCTTCCGATTGTTCCGAAAGCGGCCCAGGCAGAGTGTCAGGCCAATACCATCCCTGTACACAGAATCCGACATCGGTGATATTGCGACTAGACACATCAGTCGCATGACGTCTCGACGATCGTTGAGGCACTAATCGAAGACACTGGTAGGTTGGTTTCATAAGCGGACAAGGAAGATCACTTGAATTCCGATCACCCGGCCATGAAGACAGTCATTGTTACTGGCGGCGCAGGATATGTCGGCTCGATCCTGACAAGGAGACTGCTGCAAGATCGTTACAGGGTGATATGCATCGACAATCTCCGCTTCGGGGGCTCGTCTCTGATAGACATCTGGGACCAT
>JAUVPT010000024.1 GCA_030598525.1 Gemmatimonadota bacterium | reverse complement strand
CATCTCCGCAGGCCGGGGAAACGCCTATGGACACCCTCATCAGTCGGTGTTGGATCGACTGGCGCAAGCCGGAATTCCGCGGGTGTGGCGAACGGATCGCGATGGGACGCTGTGCATCGAAGTGCACGAAGAAAAGGGCTGGCGAGTGCAGGGCGAGCGCGACTGGACGCGAGGTTCGGAAAGTGGCACGCGTCTTGACGTCATAAAGGGGTGAGAAATAGCGTATTCGTACGCTCACTCCTGGAGGCAGGCATGGATCGATACGTCGTCACGCTTGGCCGCTTCATCATCGAGTCGGAGCGGAAGCACTCCGGCGCGACGGGTGCGCTCTCCAACATCCTGTACGATCTCACCCTGGCGGCCAAGCTGATCCACCGAGAGGTGAGCAAGGCCGGACTGGTGGATATCCTCGGGATGGCGGGCAAGGAGAACGTGCACGGCGAGGAAGTGCGCAAGCTCGACGAGTACGCGCACGACGTGATGTTCAACGCCATGGATCACAACGGCCAGCTCTGCGTGATGGCCTCCGAGGAGGAGGAGGGGCTGATCCAGATTCCGGACAAGTTCCCGACCGGGGACTACGTGCTCCTGTTTGATCCGCTCGACGGCAGCTCCAACATCGACGCCAACATATCGATCGGCACGATATTCTCGATCCACCGCCGGATCAGCGAGGGCCGGGACGGGACGCTCGAGGACTGCCTGCAGCCCGGCTACCGTCAGGTGGCAGCCGGATACGTGATGTACGGTTCCTCCACGGTGATGGTCTACACGACAGGGCAGGGCGTGGCCGGCTTTACCCTCGATCCCTCGATCGGGGAGTTTCTGCTCTCGCATCGCGAGATCAAGATCCCGGAGCCCGGCAAGAGGATCTACAGCGCCAACGAGGGCAACTACGCCCGGTGGAGCGACGGCCAGAAGAATCTCGTCGACTACTTCCGCGGCGACGACGGCAACGGCGGCGACTTCTCACACCGGTACGTGGGCTCCCTGGTGGCAGACTTCCACCGCACCCTGCTGTATGGCGGGATCTTCATGTATCCGCCCGATCGCAAGAGCCCGAAGGGGAAGCTGCGGTTGCTGTACGAGGCGGCGCCGCTCGCCATGATCTGCGAGCAGGCGGGGGGCCGGGCGACGGACGGCGTGCGAGATATCTCTTCGATCGAGCCAGAGGCTCTGCACGAGCGCACCCCGCTGTATATGGGCAACCGGGAGTGGGTGGACATGGCGGGAGAGTACCTGGCTCCGGAGAAGGAGGCGTCGAGCGCCGGTTGACCGTTCCGCCGCGCCCGACGAATCGGTACCACGAAGAAGCCCCCGCTCTCGACGAGAACGGGGGCTTTCTTCATCGGGGTCCCGGATCCTGCCGGGACACGGTTAGCTAGAAGACGTAGCGCAGGCCGAGCTGGAACTGTCTGCGCGAGGCACCGTCGAAAACCACATAAGGATCAACCTTGCCGTCGCCGTTGTTGTCGGCCGTCGAGCCCTCGTAGCTGAAGATCATCCGGCCGTCATCGACGTCACCCTCACGACCACGGTACCGGATCGCGATCTCGCCGCGATCGATGTCGGCCGTCCGGTAGACCGTGCTCCCAAACGCGTTGAACAAGTCGAACACGAAGTCGAAGTGCCCCGGTCCGAGAGAGCCGAACCGCAGTACTCCGCGAAGGTCGAACCGGTTCGTCCACGGATTGCGGCAGCTGTTCCGTTCCATCAACGAACCCTTCTGCGAGCTCAGGCACTCGTTATCGTCGATGAGCTGCTGGAAGTCGGCCGCATCGCCAGGGGAGTCCCAAAGGAACTCGTTGGCGTTGTTCGGGATGTAGATGAGATCGTTGTCGCGGCTGATTCCCTGGCCACGGTATCCGTCACCGTTGATGTCGCCGCGCACGACGAACGAGTACGGGTTGCCGGACTGCCCGAAGTACTGGGGCGTGATCTCGAGTTGAATGTTGCGGCCCAGGTCGGCCAGGAACGTGGCTGACAGGACGATCCTGTGCGGTCGCTCGAACGAGGAGTTGGTGAGCTCGGGATCGTTCGGGTTTCCGCGGATCGCGTTCCGGCCGTAATTCGAAGTCGCCTGACTGGAGAACAGGCCCTGCGTGTCGTCCACGTTCGAGAACGTGTATCCGGCCCGCAAGCCAAGCCAATCGCTCATCTGGCGGTTCAGCTCAAAGGTTAGCAGCAGCGACTTGTTGTCGTTCTTGTTCTTCACCCGGATCACCTGGGCGAACTCGTCGCTCACGCGCTGCGGAGCGTACGCACCGTCGCGTAGGCCGGCGGTCGGAGTGCCGAACAGGGGCCGGCCGCCCTGCGTCGGGTCGGTCCCGATCTGCTCGGACGGAATGTTGAACTCCTCGAAGAAGAGCTGCTGCACGGCCTTGGTGTACAGCACCTCACCTGTGATGACGAAGCCCTTCGGCAGAACCTGGTCGATGCCCAGGTTGAACTTGCCCTCGAGCGGCATCTTTGTATTCGGGTCGAAGATGTTGACCACGGGCAGCCCAGACTCCGCCGCCGTGGTACCGTCCGTGCACGACAGCGGGGGGTTGCCGGGATAGTTCGACGGGTCGAACGCCGGGGCGTTATCCGTATCGCAGAATAGCTTCACCTGCTGGCCGCCGGTGTTTCCGTAGGCGTTCGAGAGCCACACGTAGGGGGGGCGACCCGAGAACAGGCCTGCACCGCCGCGCACCTGGGTCATCCTCTGCGCACCCGACTGCCAGTTGAAGCCGACCCGGGGCTGCCACAGGATGTTGCCCGACGGAACCTCCGTCGTGCTGATCCCGAACTCCTGCTCGAACCGTGGGTTCGCCACAGGGTTGTCGGCCATGATCGGGATATCCACCCGGAGGCCGAGCTGTAGGTTCCAGTTCTGGTTGAGCGCCCACTCGTCCTGCGCGTAGAAACCAGGCTGCCACACGCCGAACTTCGCGGCCGGGTCATCGATGGCAGGATTCAGCGTGTTGACCTCGTACGCCCCGATGATGCCGTTCTCCAGGTCCGCCAGGCTGTCGTACTCGTAGATCCCGATCGACGCCGGGAAGAACAGGTTGTCGAAGTTGAAGTACTCTACGTTCGCGCCAAACGTCATCCGGTGGTTACCGAACGACCGACTCAGGTTGTCGGTGAGCTGGAAGATGTCCTGGTCCAGGGAATTGGCCTGGGAGAACTCCTCTGCACCGACCACCAGTGTGTTGCTTCCCAACTCGTCGCTGTCCACGTCGACCGCGATCTGCGCGTACTCCGTGACCGGGTCGCGCAGGTCGCGCACGGTCTCGAAGTTCAGCAGGAGCTCGTTGCTCCAGACCCCGCCGAACGTGGAGAACAGCTGCGTGACGAAGGAATTCGTCGTGTTGGTGAAGTCCTGATTTTGCGATGTGTAACCGTAGAAGAAGCTCGCGCGGAACGGACCCCGGTCGGCCCGGTTCTTGGCATAGTTGTCTCGAACCACCAGCCGGTGGTTGTCTCCGAGCTGGAAGTCGAGACGGGCGAACAGATTGGTCCGGGGGTTGTCCAGCGTGGCCGTGGCGCTCGTGCCCACATCAGCCTCCGAGACGCCGTACACGTCGCCCATGATGTCGATCAGGCGCTGTGCGGAGTCCGGGTGGATGCCGCGTGCTGCCGCGCCCGGCTGTGTCTCCGATCCGCCCGGGTCCACTCCCAGGCCGGAGGTGGGCCCGTTGAAGATCTGGAACTCGGCGCCCACGAAGTAGTGGATCTTGTCTTTCTGGATCGGGCCCCCGAGAGTGAACCCGAATTGCGTGTTGTTGAACTCGTTCTTCTCGATCGTCTGGTCGTTAACCGTGAGATCGCCCTGGAAGCCCTCGTTGGTGAGGAACCCGAACAGCGAGCCCGAAGTCTGGTTCGTGCCGGACTTGGTGATCGCGTTCATCAGGCCGCCGCTGAAGCCCGCGTACCGGACATCGTACGGTGCGGTCAGCACCTGGAACTCTTTCACGACCTCGATCGAGATCGACTTGGCGCCAACCTGTCCGCCGGGGATGCCGCTGTCGGCAAGCCCGAACACGTCGTTGTTCACCGCCCCGTCGATCTGGATGTTGTTGTACCGGTTGTTCTGACCGGCGATGCTTGGCCCGCCCTCGGTGATCGAGACACGCGAGTCGAGCAGAGCGAAGTTCGTGATGTCGCGGCTGATCGTTGGCTGGTTCTCGATCTCCCCGCCCTCGATCGTGGTGGAGGTTCCTGTACGCGTCGGGCTGAGCAACGGGTTGGACTCAGCTACGACAACGAGCGCGTCAAGCTCCACGGCCGATTCGGTGAGGACGAAGCTCGCACCTTCCGTTCGGCCAAGCGTGAGCCTGACTCCGGTCCGCTGCTCAGGGCGATGGCCGATCAAGGACACGTCGATCGTGTAAGGACCGCCCGGCACGAGGTGGGCCACGTAGTAACGTCCCGCCTCATTGGTGATAGTCGTGTTCGACGTTCCCGTTTCAGCATTGGTGACCGTCACTTGGGCGCCGTTCAGGGGTTGTCCAGCTTGGCTCATGACGGATCCGCCAAGGGCCGACGTCGTCACACCCTGCGCGGCGGCCGTGGAGGCAAACGCGAGAAGGCCGACGGCCACAAGGGCCAGGTTTCTGACAAACAACTGCAGTTTCATGAACGACTCCTCGGGGCTGGGTGGGTTAGGAGTGCGATCGGGCATATGGCTCTTGCCGGGGCGGTGAACTGAGAGGGGAGGTGAGAGGAAGGCCCGGCACTTCCGTACATGGGACCGAGATCGAAACGGCGCATGCCGCTGCCGTAGACTCGCGGGAACGTCACCAATTCGCGAGGAGCCTGTCTCGACGCAGACATGCAGTCTCTGCTTATTAAAGTTCCACAGAGTATCGAGGGCATCGAATCAATACGGGTACCTTGGGGCTGCCGCAAGGCCTCAAGGACCGTTCCTGGATTGCGTTAGCCGAGGTCGTGCCAGGACGAAACGGTTACTAGACCGCAGTCACGCAGCCAGGCTACCGATCTCTCTCTCGACCGTCGAGATCAGCGCCTCCTTCTCCCTCCACGGCAGGAACGCGCTCCGAAACCCGTTCAGGATCAGTTCGCCCAACTCGCGATCGGAGAAATTCAGATACTCGGCCGCCCGTGCGTACTCCTCCGTCATGGTCGTACCGCTCATCAGGCGGTTGTCCGTGTGCAGACTTACCAGGAGGCCGTCGTCGAAGTAGCCACGCACCGGGTGCGTCTCGAAGCTCTCGACCGCATGCGTCTGGACGTTGCTGGTCAGGCAGACCTCGACGGGCACCTGGTGATCGTTGACGTAGGCCTGCAGGCCAGGGTCTTCGTACAGGTGCGTCCCGTGGCCGATCCGATGAGCGCCGCAGCCGTGCAGCGCCTGTGCGATCGACTCCGCGCCCGCGGCCTCTCCGGCGTGGATCGTGACGTTCAGGTTGGCCTCGCGGGCGATACGAAACGCCTCGGCGTGTTCGGTTGCCGGGTTGCCGGCCTCGCCGCCGGCCAGGTCGAACGCCACGACGCCACGGTCCTTGAAGGCCACTGCGAGCTCGGCCAGCCGGACCGAAGTCTCGGGGGGCAGGTTCCGGATGCCGCAGATGATGAGGCCGGTCTTCACCCCCAGTTCGGCCTCTGCACGGCGGACACCGCGAAGGGGGGCTTCGACGGCCTCCTCGAGCGTCAGGTCTCCCTGTTGGTGGAGGATCGGGGAATAACGGATCTCGAGATAGCGCACGTTCTCCGCAGCTGCGTCCTCGCACAGCTCTCGGGCCGTCCGCTCGAGCGACTCCGACGTCTGCATGACGGACAGCGTCAGATCGAACCGCTTGAGATAGTCCACCAGGTCGCGGCCGTCCTGCACGTACAGATAGTCGTACAGGGACTGCTCGTCGCCGTAGGGCAGGGTGACGCCGGCATCGTCCGCCAGGTCCAGGATGGTGGATGGGCGAAGGGAGCCGTCGAGGTGCAGGTGCAGCTCCGCTTTAGGAACGGCGTGCAGGCACTCCCACAGCTCCCTCCTCTGTGCGTCGTCCATCAGGATGCTCCTCCCGCTGCGGCCCGCTTCTCTTCCAGCGCCGCGTGAGCCGCTGCCAGGCGGGCGACCGGCACGCGGAACGGGGAGCAGGACACGTACTGCATTCCGAGCGAGTGACAGAAAATGACCGAAGACGGGTCCCCTCCGTGCTCCCCGCAGATTCCGACCTTGAGGTCCGGCCTCGTCGCACGGCCCTCTCGTACGGCCAGGCTCATAAGGCGGCCGACACCCGCCTTGTCGATCGATTGGAACGGGTCTCGCTCGTACACGCCCGCTTCCACGTACAGGGGCAGGAAGTTACCGGCGTCATCGCGCGAGAGCCCCAGCGTGGTCTGCGTGAGGTCGTTCGTCCCGAACGAGAAGAATTCCGCCCTGGCCGCTATGTCTCCCGCCGTGAGGCAGGCCCGCGGCAGCTCGATCATCGTGCCTACCAGGTAGTCTACCTTTCGGTCCTGTTCCTCGAACACGGCCTGGGCCGTGGCATCGACGATGGCACGCTGGTTGTCGAATTCGTCCTCGTGTCCCACGAGTGGAACCATGATCTCCGGAAGGACGTCCACCCCTTCGTCCGCCACCTCGAGCGCGGCCTCGATGATTGCACGCGCCTGCATGGCGGTGATCTCCGGGTGCGAGTAGCCGAGCCGGCAACCGCGGTGACCCAGCATGGGGTTGGCCTCGTGAAGACGAGCCACCGCGGCCTCGATCTCCCCCGCCGACCTGCCCAGTCCCGCCGCGAGACGGCTCACTTCGTCGGTCTCGGTCGGAAGGAACTCGTGCAGCGGCGGATCGAGCAGCCGAATCGTCACCGGCAGCCCGTTCATGGCACGGAAGATCCCGACGAAGTCGGAGCGCTGCATGGGCAGCAGTTTTGCCAGGGCAGCCGCCCGCCCCTCCTGGTCACTTGACAGGATCATCTCTCGCACGGCGTCGATCCGCTCATCACCGAAGAACATGTGCTCCGTGCGGCACAGTCCGATCCCCTCGGCACCGAACCCTCTTGCGGCGTCCGCGTCGCCCGGATTGTCGGCGTTCGCGCGCACGCGGAGCTCGCGAAACTCGTCCGCCCATCCCATCAGCGTGTGGAAGTCCTCTCCGGGCTCGGGCTTGATGGTCGGGATCTGTCCCTCGATGACCTCTCCCGAGGCCCCGTCAACCGTGATCCAATCGCCGCGTTTGACCACCTTGTCGTGAGCTCTGACCTCGCCCGCCGCTTCATCGATCTCGAGCTCCCTGGTGCCGACCACGCAGCATGTGCCCATGCCGCGGGCCACCACGGCGGCATGGCTCGACTTGCCGCCCCGACTGGTCACGATCGCGACCGCCGCCACCATTCCCTCGAAGTCATCGGGAGAGGTCTCCGTCCGGACGAGGATCACCGGATCGCCCTTGGCTGCTTCCTCCACGGCTTCCTTCGCAGTAAGCACGATACGCCCGGTCGCCGCTCCTGGAGAGGCCGGGTTTCCCACCGCGAGGGGCGTGTAGTCGACCGCCGGATCGACCATCGGGTGGAGCACCTGTTCCAGGCGCTCCGGCTCAACGCGAAGCACCGCTTGTTCGCGTGTGATCAGGCCCTCGTTGGCCATGTCCACGGCGATTCTTACAGCGGCCCTGGCCGTCCGCTTTCCGGATCTCGTCTACAGCAGATACAGAACGCCGTTTTCGACCGTGAACTCCAGGTCCTGCATCTCGCGGTAGTGCGTTTCCAGGTTGTGAGCCGTCTCTTCCAGCTGTTCGAGGGCATCGGGCATGTAGTCCTGCATCTGGTCGATGGACAGCGGGTCCCGGATGCCGGCAACCACGTCCTCGCCCTGGGCGTTGATCAGGAACTCACCGAACAGCTTGGGCTCTCCGGTCGCCGCGTTGCGGGTGAAGGCCACTCCGGTACCGCAGTCCTCACCGCGGTTGCCGTAGACCATGGTCTGGACGTTCACCGCGGTCCCGAGATCGTGCGGAATCCGGTAAGCCTTCCGGTAGGCCTGGGCGCGCGGATTACGCCAACTCTGGAATACGGACTCGATCGCTCCCCACAGTTGATCCTCCGGTCTCTCCGGGAACGGAGCGTTAGACTCGGACTCGATCAGTTCCTTGTAGCGACGCACCACGGTGCGCAGTGCCTGGGCGTCGAGCTCGTTGTCCGTCTCCACGCCCGCCTGTCTCTTCACGTCCGACAGGATGGCCTCGAACGAATGGTGGCCCACGTCCAGCACGACATCCGAGTACATCTGCAGGAAACGCCGGTAACTGTCATACGCGAAGCACTCGTTCCCGGAGATTCGGGCGAGTGCCTCCACCGTCACGTCGTTGAGCCCCAGGTTCAGGATCGTATCCATCATCCCGGGCATCGAGACGGCCCCTCCCGAACGCACGGACACGAGCAGCGGGTCGGTCGCGCCTCCGAATTGCCTCTCCGTGAGGCGCTCGAGACGCTTGATGGCGTCGGTGACCTGCTCCGCCGCGCCGTCCGGCATCTCGTGGGCGATCAGGTGGTGCCGGCAGACCTCCGTGGTGATCGTGAATCCAGGAGGTACGGGGACGCCGAAGCGCGTCATCTCGGCCAGGTTCGCGCCCTTGCCTCCGAGCAGACTTCGCATGTCTCGGTCGCCGTCTGTCTGGCCCTTCGAAAAGAAGTAGACGTGTTTCATCGATTCGTATCTCGCCGCAGATGAGAAGCTGGAAGAATGGGAGTGAAAGAACGTCAGGGTGCTCGACTGCCGACGACGGCCCCGTTCTCGAGGTCGACGAGCGGGGCGGGGTAGTCTCCCGTCCAGCACGCCTCGCAGAACGGGCCGTACTCCTCGACCATCGAACGCATGCCCTCGAGTGACAGGTAGCCCAGCGAATCGACGCCGAGGTGCTGCCGGATCTCATCGACGGTGTGGGTCGAGCCGATCAGCTCCTCCCGCGTGGGCATGTCGATGCCGTAGTAGCAGGGTGCGATGATCGGAGGAGAGGCCACACGGAAGTGGATCTCCCGGGCGCCGGCCTCCTTGAGAAGAGTCACCAGGCCGCGGCTCGTCGTGCCGCGGACCAGCGAGTCGTCGATCACGACCACCCGACGCCCCTCGATGAGCTCGGTTACGGGGTTGTATTTGACCCGGACCCGGAAGTCGCGGCCCGCCTGGCCGGGATGGATGAAGGTGCGTCCGACATAGTGATTACGGATCAGCGCCAGCTCGAACGGAAGCCCGGATTCCTCAGAGTAGCCGAGGGCTGCCGAGTTGGACGAGTCCGGCACCGCGAATACGCAGTCCGCATCCGCCGGATGCTCCCGGGCCAGTTGCCGGCCGAACGCCCGTCGGGCCCGGTCCACGCTGCATCCCCAGATGCGCGAGTCGGGCCGTGCGAAGTACACAAGCTCGAACAGGCACGGAGAGTGAGCAGCCGGCTCGAGGGGGCGAAGTGTCTGGATCACGCCGTCCTCAATCCGCAAGACTTCGCCGGGCTGGACGTCCCGCACGTATTCGGCGCCAATGATATCCAGGGCACAGGTCTCGGACGCCACTACCACCGCATCGCCGAGGCGACCCAGTACGAGCGGCCGAAAGCCGCGGGCGTCCCTCGCCACGTACAGCGTGCGACCCACCGTCAGGATCAGGGAAAACGCTCCGGCGATCTGCGAGAACGCGTCATCGACCTGGTGGTCCGGCACGTCGCGCCTCGATCGGGCGATCAGATGAATCACGACCTCCGAGTCGCTCTCCGTCTGAAATATCGCCCCCTCGTTCGTCAGCCGATCGCTCAGTTCACCCGCGTTCGTCAGCGTTCCGTTATGCGCCAGTGCCATGCTTCCGTGGCGGTAGTTCACGAGCACCGGCTGGGCGTTCCGAAGGCTGGAGCTTCCGGCCGTCGAGTAACGCACGTGTCCGATCGCCAGGTCTCCGGAGAGGTCGGCGAGAATGGCGTCGTCGAACGCCTCGCTCACGTGTCCCATCCCCTTGTGAGAACGGGCGGTTCCCTCGGAGTCGATCGTCACGATGCCGGCGGACTCCTGCCCCCGGTGCTGAAGCGAGTAGAGACCGAGGAATGTCAGCTCGGCCGCTCTGTCGTTTCCACTGATCGCGAAGATGCCGCACTCATCACGCAGCCGATCGTCGTCACGCCAGGTGGGCAGGGTCCTGCGAAGGTGGGCCGACATCAGAACTCCGGCAGGGGGTCGGACGTGATGCACTCGTATGCCTCGCGGTACCGCGCCGTAGTCGATGACACCACGGATTCGGGAAGGTCCGGGGCCGGCGGCTGCCGGTCCCACTCGCCGGCCTGAACGCGCTCTTCCAGGTAGTCGCGCACGGGTTGCTTGTCCAGGGACGGGGGCGTCCGCCCGGGCACGTACTCGCTCTCGGGCCAGAAGCGCGACGAGTCCGGTGTGAGCGCCTCGTCGATCAGGAGAAGCTCTCCCATCGGTGACGTTCCGAACTCGAACTTGGTATCCGCGATGATAATGCCATTCCGCCGTGCGTGATCGCGAGCGAATCGGTACAGATTCAGGCTCGTCTCCTTCAGGTACTCGGCGACCTTGCTGCCGAGGATCTTCCTCACCTGTTCGAACGTGACGTTCTCGTCGTGACCCTCTTCGGCCTTGGTCGCAGGCGAGAATAGCGGCTCTTCCAGCTGCTGCGCCTCGACCAGACCCTCGGGCAGGGGTTCGCCGGCCAGCGTTCCGGTGGCGCGGTACTCCTTCCACGCGGAGCCGGCGATGAAACCGCGGACCACACATTCGATCGGGAATGGGTCGGCCCGCATCACCAGCATGCCCCGACCGGCCCACAGGTCACGCGTCTCAGCGAGTCGTGGCTCGAGCTGAATGATCTGCTCGGGGTCGGCGCTTACGCAGTGGTTTCGCACCAGATGGCCCGTACGGCTGAACCAGTAGTCGGACATCTGCGTCAGGACCGTTCCCTTGTCCGGGATCGGCTGCGGGACGACGCAGTCAAACGCGCTGATCCTGTCGCTGGCCACCAGGAGCAGATGCGCGTCCAGGTCGTACATCTCCCGGACTTTGCCCTGCCGAAGAAGCGGAAATGGGAGGTCGGTCTGCTCAACCGCCGACATTCGAGTCACTCCGTCCTTTCCGGGTTCGCGGCAAACCGATCACACGCGGAGCTCGGCTGGCCCCAGTTCCTCCGGCTTCGCGGCCGCCAGCAATGCATCCACCCGGCCGCGCAGTAGGCGGTCCACCTGGGCCGGGGCCCGCCCGACGAGGGCGGTCGGATCGGCCAACGCCTCCAGCTCCTCCATCGTGAGATCGACGGCTTGATCGCCCACCACCCGTTCGAAGAAATCGTTGCCGGCCGCTCCGTCGTCGATCCGAGTGCGGGCGTCCATGGCGTGCTGGCGAAGCCTCTCGTGCAGGTCCTGGCGGTCGCCGCCCTTCGCGACCCCCGCGATGAGGACCCGCTCCACGACCAGGAATGGCAGTGCTCTCGCCAGCCTGGCGCCGATCACCGCTTCGTGAACGACCAGGCCCGACGCCACGTTGCTCACGATCTGCAGAATGGCGTCGGTGCACAGGAACGCGTCCGAAATGGCGATCCGCCGGTTCGCTGAGTCGTCGAGGGTTCGCTCGAGCCCTTGAACCGAAGCCGTCCACGAGGCGTCGATCTCGAGAGTGCAGAGGTGGCGCGCGAGGGAGCAGATTCGCTCGGACCGCATCGGGTTTCGCTTGTACGGCATCGCGGACGAGCCGACCTGGCGAGTCCCGAACGGCTCCTCGATCTCACCAAAGCTCTGGAGAAGCCGGACATCTCCCCCGAATTTCGCGGTGCTCGCTCCGATCCCCGCAAGGACCGCGAGGACCCGATGATCGACCTTTCGCGGGTAGGTCTGACCGACCACGTCGTAGGTTCCACCGAAGCCGAACCGAGTGGCCAATCGCTCGTTCAACGCATCGACCTTGCTCCCCTCGCCCAGCAGTTCGAGGAATGAGTCCTCCGTCCCGGTCGTGCCCCGGGCCCCCCGGAAGCGCAGCTCTCCGAGCGCGGCATCGACCTGATCCAGGTCGAGCAGCAGATCCTGCAGCCACAGGGTGGCTCGCTTTCCGACGGTTGTGGGTTGTGCGGGCTGCCAGTGCGTGTATCCGAGGGTGGGAAGCTCTTTCCATCGATCGGCGAACCCGGCCAGCGCCGCGATGGCGGCGATGACGCGGGAGCGCACGATCTCCAGGCCCTGACGGAGCTGAATGAGCCCGGCGTTGTCAGTCACGAAGCAGCTGGTGGCCCCGAGGTGGATATAGGCTCTCGCGGATGGTGCGAGTTCTCCGAAATGGTGGATGTGGGCCATTACATCATGCCGCAGGTCTGCCTCGAGCTCGGCGACGCGTGCCAGGTCGACCTCGTCACGGACCGCCCGCATGGCTGCGATTGCTTCCTCGGGGATGGCGACGCCCAGGTCTCGTTCCGTCTCGGCGAGGGCGATCCACAGGTCCCGCCAGACACGGGCCTGCCTGGCCGGCGAGAAAACATCGGCCATTTCCGCCGACGCGTAGCGTTCGATCAGCGGATGCGGATAGCGGTTCTGTGTGGCTGACAAATCACTGTACGTAGAAGGTGGTGATGTAGGTATTCCCGCTCCGGTAAATGCTGACCCGGATGCTACTACGTCCGGAGTAATACTGGAAGAGGTCGGCCACGTCCTCGGCCGAGGCCACCCGGCGCCGGTTGATCTCGACGATCACATCTCCCTCACGCATTCCCGTGTAGGCCGCGTTGCGCTGCGATATCCGGGTGATCACTGCCCCCGACTCCACCTCGAGTCGACGCTCGACCGCGATTTGCGGGTCCAGCGTGATGAGCTCCAGTCCGGCGAGAACCTGGAGGCGCTCGGCCGATTCGGACGGCAGCTCCTCGATGAGCAGTTGAGCTTCCCGCTCTCTTCCGTCGCGCCGATAGGTCACGTCGATCTCGGATCCGACCCCTGCATCCAGGAGACCCACTTCCCAATCCAGCGGGCTGGCGATGGACCGCCCGCCGATGGCCACGAGAACGTCGCCCGGCGCGAGCCCCGCTCCGTCCGCCGGAGATCGAGGCGCCACCCGGCGGATCAGCGTCTCGGAGAACAGAATGGTGTCGGATTCCACCGCCATGGGGTCGACGCCCACGAAGGGTCGTCGGATGCGACCGAAGTCTCGCAGTTCGTCCACGATGCGTACCGCCCGGTCGATCGGTATCGCGAATCCCAGTCCCTCCGATCCGCCCGAGCGGGAGAAGATCGAGGAATTGACGCCGATGACCCGTCCGTCCGCGTTCACCAGCGGTCCACCCGAGTTGCCGGGGTTGATCGAGGCGTCCGTCTGTACCATGTCGGCCAGGAGGGTCTGACGCTCGTCCGCCGAGCGAATGTCGCGTCCGACTCCCGAGACCACTCCGGCCGTGACCGTCGCCTCGGCGTTCGCCAGCAGGTAGCCGAAGGGGTTTCCGATCGCGATGGCCGGCTCGCCAACCATCAGGTCCGACGAAGTTCCGAGCGGGGCAGGAGGAACCCGGCCGCCCTCGATCCGAAGCACCGCGATGTCGGTCAGCTCGTCGGCCCCGACCACTGTCGCGGGGTGGACCCGTCCCTGGGCGTCGGTCACGACGATGGAGTCTGCGCCCCGGACCACGTTCTCGTTCGTGATCAGGAATCCCAGGTCGTCGATGGCGAACCCGGACCCGTACGATCTCCGCAGGCGGGACTGCGGCGCCGTCCTGCCGAAGAAATCCTCGAACAGGCTCCGGGGCCCGGACTGGCCTACCCGCAGGATGCTGATGCTGACCACAGAGGGGGCGACTCGCCGTGCAGCCT
>JAUVPT010000215.1 GCA_030598525.1 Gemmatimonadota bacterium | reverse complement strand
CCTCCTCCTGAGACGAGAGGCGATTCGTCAAGTAGAACACCGTGATTCCGAGGTTGGTGGCAGCGGTCGCGAAGCCGAGAGCCCCCGGCACTGCTTCCGCGCTCGCCTCATCGACCCACGACGCCCAAGAGGCGCTGTCGTAGTCCTGTCCCTCGATCAGCAGTCGCGCCTGGTATGGCGAATTGTCCAGCACGGTCTCATCTACATCTACGATGACGGCCGGCGGCAGGTCGGCGAAGCTGCCCTGCTGTTCGAGAGCTGCCGTGCGAGTCGCGTCATTGAGCGCGGAGGGTAGGCTACGGATGGCGGATTCGTACACCGACCGGCTCACCGCCTCGTACTCAGCGGCCGTCTGGACCCATAGTGTTGCGTCCAGATTCGGTAGTGCCGGTGCTGTCGTCGCGCATCCATAGACCAAGGCGGCCATGACCGCCGGGGCGACCGCAGACAGCTTGCCTCGGAGAGGTTTGTAGCTCACCGGCAAGGGACTCCTGACGACGCGTTGAGATGGCTGGAATAGCGCCACAGTCAAGGTCGCAATGCGGGGGGGGACGCGCAAGAAGCATGATCGCCGTCCTCGCGGGTGCCGGTGGTCCGTTAGCATGGAAGGCGCAACTTGACGGGATGAGGGCCCAGACCCGATTCTAGGCAGTACCCTGCCATGTTATTCGGCGGGCTCGCTACCTCGGCGTTGCAGGCGACTAACCAGGAGGGACAGCGTGAAGGCAAAGCAGGCACGGCTGCTACGTTGGCTCCTTCTCGTGCTTGTCACAGCCGGCGGTGGTTGGCTGGCCTATCGATTCTGTGGCTTGCTTGTGGCTCTTGCGAGCGGAGGATCGCTGGGTTTCCTCCGTCTGCTGGTCGGGGCATATGCGGCCCTGGTCTCCGGTTATGTGTTCTCTTCGCTGATCACGCGCATAGCTCCCGGACGCCACTACGCCGTCGCTGTCGCTCTGGTGTTCGTGACGGTGATCATGGCCGCGGCGCTGATGTTGGCGGACAGGTCTAACGTGGGACCCTTGCCCTCCGTTCTACTCGGGACGTCGCTCGTCGTGGGTGCGTTCGGCTATGCGCTGCGCGTTCGAGGCTTCTCCGAGACCGTGTCCGGGCGCGAGGCATAGCAAGCCGCCATTTCCTAGAAGCTGCTTCCCAGGAACACGGCGTTAGAGAGCAGCCGCGAGCTTCCCTGCCAGAATCCGCGGAAGACGGGTTCATCCAGCACAACGATGACAGCTCCCTTCCCCTTACGCGTAACGGCGACGGCTACGCTGCCGGCCGCCAATTCCAGGCGCGCGTCCGACATGTAACCACTGAGGAGAGGATGCTCAG
Organism: Gemmatimonadota bacterium; assembly: GCA_030598525.1. Lineage (GTDB taxonomy): Bacteria > Gemmatimonadota > Gemmatimonadetes > Palauibacterales > Palauibacteraceae > Benthicola. The sequence continues at coordinate 2,765 of JAUVPT010000215.1, read as the reverse complement.
CGTATTGTCCCACCGCGACGGTCGACGACCCCACGTCATAGAAGGCGCTATTCATGCGAAGGGTCGGCACTGCTTCCCCGATGCCGAAGGCGAGGGGGTGTGTTGCATCCAGCTCGACTTTCAGAATCGCCCCTCCTACGGAGTGCGCACCGCGAGCGGCGCCGCGCTCCCTCCAGGAGACACCAGCGGTCAGCGAATCGAGATCGAATGGACGCTCGGTCAGCTCAAGGAGTCCTGCGGCCCCAACGTCGTCGGCCGCGCCCCCCAGGGCTACGAGTCGTCCGCCGGAGCGGAGCCACGAGTCCAGGGTGATCAGTGTCGAGTCGGAAGTGCTGCCTCCCGCAAACACCAGAACGTCGTATCTCCCCAGGTCCGCGCTCTCCAGGCGCTCCAGATCGAGCAGGGACACGGCGAGTCCGAGATCCTCCGAAAGGAAGCTCCATACTTCGCCCGTACGTGTGGAGCTGGTTCCACGTCCAGTCAGCAGGGCCACCCGGGGCGGGCTCAACAGCCCCGAGCTGCGTCCCCCGAGGTCTGGCCCCTCAGGCGTGAGCCCGGAGATGGTTACGTGAAGCTGTGTGCCTGACTGCGCCGCAGACTGGCCCACGAGATGGAATACCGAATCCGGCCCCAACCCCTGCTGGCGGACCGGAATGACGACGGTCCCGGCGGGGAACGGGTCTCGCCCCATGGGCGACTGGGCCATGAAGGGGCGAGTCATGATTCTGGCGGCTAGGCCCTGCTTCTGAATGCGGCCGAGGAATCGCGCCGAGGCAAGGCCATCCCAGACCACCAGAATCGCCACGGCGTCCGGATGCGTCGAGACAGAATCCGGGGCGGGCCGGTGCACCGGGGCGAGTTCCTGGCCGATCTGAAGATCGCCTGTCCCGATCTCGTAGACGTCGACGTCGAACGCGTGAGGCAGCGTCCAGGCGGAGACATCATAGAACAGTGAATCCCGGAAGCTCGTCTCACTTCGCAATGCCGCGTCCAGCAGGCGCGCCTGCGGCTGATCGGCCGGCACGACGAGGGCTTCGCCCGGCCCGAGCTCCCTGCCTCCGACGGCAATTGGGCCGGCAATCTCATACACGCGTACCCGGTGCAACTGGAGGAGACGAGCCATCTCTAAGGCTCGCAGCCGCCCACGGGTCAGGCCCACGACGTAGGCTCCGACGCCTCGGTCGGCGGCGAATTGCTCCGCATTCGCGTAGAAGTCCCTCTGCATCTCCAGAAGATCCACCCGAAGGTCTCGAGCGGCAGCCAGGGTGGAGAGAGACGTGGCGAACTGGTTCCGGACGGTGATTGCGTACGAGAGTGGGCCATTCTCGGTCTCGGATTCGCGAGATCGTGAGGACGCCTGCTCGAACAGGATGCCAACCGCTCCGTTTACATCGGGATAGCTGGCTCCCTTGCCGTAATAGCAGTCGTCGAACACCTCCTCCGTGAAATACAGTTGCCCCAGCCGGTCAAGCGCACGGGCATGATAGGCTGCGATCTCTCTCGTGATCTCCTGATTCCGCTCGGGAGTGTTCGGGTGGGTGCGGCTCGGTACGCCTGGTTGGAAGAAGTATGTCGCGTCGCCCCCCATCTCGTGGAAATCAGCCATGAGCTGGGGGCGCCACTCGTGGAACAACCGCAGGCGGGCGCGGCTCTCGGGTTGCCTCGCCGGAAGCCAGTCGCGGTTGAGGTCGAACCAGTAGTGATTCGTTCGACCGCCCGGCCACGGCTCCCGGTGCTCCCTGTCCTGCGAGTCGGTCGTGTGGACTTCTCCCCGATTTCGATTCACCCAGTCGACGAATCGATCTCGCCCGTCAGGGTTGAGCATCGGATCGATCACCACGACGAGGCTGTCAAGGATCGCGTCCACGGCCGGCCCCGAGCCGGCGGCGAGATGGTATAGGGTGAGCAGCGCCGCCTCGGTGCCGCTGGCTTCATTGCCGTGAACGCTGTATCCGAGAAACACGATCGCGGGCATCGCCCCCAGCTCTGCCGGGCTTACGCCGGCCGGATCATCGGAGAGTCGACGGTTACCATCGCGGATGGATTCCAGCCGGTCGTGATTCCGGGGAGAGGTAATGACCGCATGGATGAGGCGCCGGCCTTCGTGGGTCCGCCCGTGCTCGGCGACGGTAACCCGATCGCTTGCACGTGCTATGGCGAAGAAATACTCGACGACCCTGTGGGGCTCCGTGTGGCGCGTTCCCACCACGTACCCCAGCACCACGTCCGGTCTCGGCACCGCATGGTCGTAGGTAACGCCTTCGACATGCATGGGAGTGGCAAGAGGTACCTGCTGGGCCAGAGCCGTGGCGGTCGTCAAGAAAACAATCGTGACGGCGGAGAGGACGCTTCGTCTCACGCGATTACCCCCGTCGAGGAACGGTGGAACGAGTCAGCTCCAGGTACAGGCGGAACCCTGGAGACGAGCGGGATCATACACTCTTCATTGGCGCGAGCGCACGCGGTCCACGAGTGCCCGCGTTTCGGGTGACGGCTCGGCTTCGTATTCCTCGGATAGACGGTGCGCGAAGTGTTCGAACGCTGTCAGGGCGCCGGCACGATCCCCCTGCGCGTCGAGCAACTCGATCAGTCTGTGCAGGCTCGATTCATTAAACGGGTCCAACTCCACGGCCTTCCGTGCCCAACGCGCAGCTTCCGTATCATCGCCGTCCCCGCAGGCAGCTTCAGCCATCGTCCAGGACAGATCGGAAGCCAACCTCCGAAGCCGTACTCGCTCCACATCAAGCCAGTGCTCGAATTCCGGG
>JAUVPT010000188.1 GCA_030598525.1 Gemmatimonadota bacterium | reverse complement strand
GAAGCGAGGAGCACGAGGCGATTGCTGCCCTCGCGGGTGATCTCCATCAGGTAATCCCCGGAGGCGACCGGCTCGGCCTCGACCGGAGACAGTCCGAGCTCCGCCGGATCGGCGAGTGTCGCTTCCCCAGCGCCGATGATTCTCGAAAGACGGATCTCGGCTCCCGGCGGCGTTGTCGAGACCGAGACCGTTCCGGTCGGACCCATGACCTCGGGCGCGGTGGCCGCCGCCGACTGGCCGGAGTCCCCGCCGAACTCCCGCAGAACCAGCCATCCGGCCGCGACCAGCCCCCACAGGGCGAACGCCGCCATTCCAACGAGCATCGCGTTCCGCCACGTGAACAGACTCCGCGTGCCCACAACACGTGATGCCGGGCCGCCCTTGTTCTTTCGAACAGCGCCCTGGCCGTGCAGATACGCCGTGGCTCCAACGATCGGGAGCCCGATGATCAGAAGGATGAGTGCGGACGTGAACACCCAGGATGGAAGTCCGATGTTGTCCGCGAGCACGTCGACCGCCTGGAGGGCGACCCAGGAGCCGGCCGCGTACAGGCCGAGGACCTTCCAAATGGTAGACTTCTGCTGTCGGTCAGTCATGTCGGAAAAACATAGGGAGCCCGCGAAAGGACCGCCAATCGCCGACTGGAACGTCTGGGCAGGCGCTCAGGGCGAAACGAGAGCCTGCGCTACTCCCACTCGATGGTGCCCGGCGGCTTCGACGTAATGTCGAGCGCCAGCCCCGACACTCCGTCCAGTCCGAGGATGTCTCTCCGAAGCTCGTCCACCAGCGCCGCCGGTAGTTCCACCGGAGCGGCGGTCATCGCCCGCTTGGAGTAGACCGGGCGAACCACGACCAACTCGCCGCCGTCACCCTTCAAGTCCAGCGGAATGAGGACGGTGGGGCACTGCCAGATCTCGTCGTACAGACCGTGAGAGAGCAGACCTTCCATCACGACGTGGTCGGCTTCTCTCAACAGGTCGAGGCGGCCTCGCGTCATCGTCGCGCGAAGCGGATGCGCCACCTGCGGAATCTCGTAGCCCAGGTTCCAGATGCATCGGTTGATTCCGGGAACATCGGCCGTAAGCACGGACGCTGCCTCGATCAGCCGGCCCCAGTCCGCGGGACCGCTGACCAGAACGGGGTGCTCGTACGCCCTGAGATCCGCCTTCACGCCGACCGAACGAATCGGAAGAGGCAGCGCCTCCAGGCCGAAGTCACGCCCGACTTTCTCGACGACCGGTCCGATCGCCTCGAACCCGACCCGATCGCCTTCGCCGTCGCCACACAGGCAGCGCACGCCAAGCCCCGGACCGGGGAACGGGTGTCTCCAGACCAGGTCGTGCGGTATCCCGAGTTTCTCGCCCAACTCGCGCACCTCGACCTTGTACAGCTCCTTGAGGGGTTCGATCACCCCGCCCTGTTCGATCATCTCCTCGATGATCGGCACCCGGTTGTGGTGCGTCTTGATCGTGTCGGCGCGCTGTGTTCCCCCGGTCTCGATCGTGTCCGGGTATATCGTGCCCTGGCCGAGAAGATGCCCCTCGATGCCCAGGTGGCTCGCCTGGTCTCTGAACACGTCGATGAATGTGTTGCCGATGGCCCAGCGCTTCTTCTCTGGATCGATGAGACCCTCGAGCGCCTCGAGGAAGCGGTCGCTGGCGTCCACGAAGTGCACGTGCGAACCCAGGCCGAGACCGGCGAAGAACTCCAGCACCTGCGCGCTTTCGTCCTTCCTCATCAGTCCGTTGTCCACGTGCAGGAGATCGACACGGTCCGGACCGAGCGCCTGGGTCAGCAGGGTCGCGGCGACGGTGGAATCGACCCCGCCGGAAGCCAGGAGGAAGACCGACCGGTCCCCGACCTGCTCCCGAATCTTCTCCATCTCCTCCGCCATGAACGCCTCGATGGTCCAGGACGGCTCACACCCGCAGATGTCGAGGACGAAGTTGGCGATCATCTCGTTGCCGTGAACCGTGTCGTCGACCTCCGGATGAAACTGGAACCCGTACCGCCGCAGGGAATCCGACCCGATGGCCGCGTATCGGTGGCCCGGCCCGTCCGCCGTCGTGACGCTCCAGCCCAACTCGACGAACTCGGGTCCTACCTCGGTCACTGAGTCGTAGTGGCTCATCCACACGGGCTGCACCGGATCGAGTCCCTTGAACAGCCTGTGTTCACTTGTCACGTGGAGGTCCGTGCGTCCCCACTGTCGCCCTCCGTGCACTACCTTTCCGCCATAGTGCTGGGCAATTTCCTGGTGGCCGAAACAGAAACCGAGGATCGGCAGGTCCAGGTCGTAGATTCCCTTGTTGTACTCGGAGTCTTCGCCGTGTGAGGCGAGCGCCGGACTTCCGGAGATGATGATCCCCTTGTAGGGCTCGAAGGCCTCGAGCGGGTCCTCCGGTTGGCGGATCTCGGCGAGTACTCCGTGGCGCCGCACCTTCGTCGCTATGAGGTGGGCGTACTGTCCTCCGAAGTCGATTACGGCGATCGCGTCGTGCTGCATGGGCCTCGATGGTCGTGAGTTCAACGAGCTCGTTGGCTGGGAAATGGGGCGCGACCGGGGTGGGCGCAAGGGCGCTCCGGGCCTTGACTCGAGTCCCCGCGTATGGCGATCAAGGTGGGGACGGTTCTCGCCCTGTGTCGCCCCCACATTGGAGATCAGAGTGGATCCGAAGACCCCGCAGCATCAGTTCGGCGTTACGCATTTCGTCGTGCAGCGGAACATGGTGGGGATCTCGCACGAGGAAAGCCTGGTGCAGCCTCAAGCCGCCGGCAGCTCTGTGAACTGGGTGCTGGGACACATCGTTCGGACCCGGAACCATACGCTGAGGTTGCTGGGAGCCGAGCCGCTCTATCCCGATGACATGTTCAGCGCGTACGGGGAGCGGGACACTCCCGTGGGGGAAGATGAGGCGCTTCCCGTCGCCCATCTCCTGGACTGCTTCGATGCCCTGCAAGCTCCCCTGATGGAAGGGCTGGGGGCCGCCACGGCCGATGCGTTGAACGAGCCCGCTCCGTTCAGTCCGACAGGTGACCCGGACGAGACCATCGGCTCGTTGCTCGCGGGAACCACTTTTCACGAGGCCTACCACGCGGGGCAGCTTGGCCTCCTTCGCCGGGTGCTCGGAATGGACGGGGCGCTCTACGGTCCCTGAAGGAACTGCGTGCCAGCGCCCGCGGCGCGTCAATCCTGGGAACGCAGGAATTTCAGCATGGGCCGGCCGAATGCGATCAGACTGGCCCACCCAATCAGGACCCCCGGAAGGAAGATGGCGACGAGCAGCATCGCTTCTTCCGTTGAGTGTGCCTCCCGATCAAGAAACAGAGCGCCTAGGGGGAGAAAGGCGACGCAGCAACAGGCCAGGACCAGCAGGCCGAAGGTCTTCTGGTGCGCGAGCAACCACACCCCGAGCACGAGCCCCAGGAGCAGCCACGCTCCAACCGCGACGAATCCACCGAGGTCGGCATCGTATGCCATGACGAACAGGTAGAGAGAGAAGGCCGAGGCGGTGTTGAACACGAGGGCCCAGCGCAGGAGGCCCATGCGGAAGCCGCTCCAGTCGACCTCCTGCCGGCCTTCGTGAGCTTCGAACATCCGTTGGCCCGTCAGCGTCACGAGAAGGGTGAGCGAGGCGGCCAGGGCCACCCGGCCCGGCCAGGTGGGCGTTCCGTAGCTGGGTCCGAGAGTGAAAGCCGTCGCCCAGGGCAGTACCGCGATGCCGACAGCCAGTCCGAGCCAGCGCCCGGCGGGCCGTCGCAGCACGAGACCGACCAGTGCCCACACCAATGGCAGGAGCATCAGGAGGATCGCGATCCCGAGGCGCTCGCTCCCCGGCGGGCCGTCTCCGGCGCGGGGCGCGAGAAGGAGAGTCAGCGCGCCCAGGGTCGCGAGCGCGACGACGGCCAGCGCACTCCGTAGTCTGGTCATGGTCTCCCCTCCCGCTTGACCGGCTTCACCGCGTGCTGGAAGTTGCCCCCCTTCGTACGTCCCGCGCACCTGTCGGGGTCCCCTGAGATCCCTGCGCGGGCATGATACCTGGATCGAATAGAGGCGACCATGCGCCGGCCCATAGTCTTCGCGCTCGGATTGATCACGTTGGCCGTTCCGGGATCGGGATACGGCCAGGAAAGCCAGGACGCGCTCGTCGGGCTGGACGCGTACGTCCGCGCCGCCATGGTAGACTGGGAGGTCCCGGGCCTGGCCATTGCCGTCGTCCAGGACGACTCGGTCCTGTTCGCCCGTGGCTACGGAGTGCGAGAGTTGGGCCGTGACGATCCGGTAGACGAGCACACGTTGTTCGCGAACGCCTCCACGACAAAGGCCTTCACCGCCGCTGCCGCCGGTATGCTCGTGGACGAGGATCGGCTCGACTGGGACGAACTGGTGAGCGACCGGCTCCCGGAATTCGTCCTCCTGGATCCGTGGGTCACGAGCGAGATCACTCTGCGCGACCTGCTGACGCACCGGGTCGGGTTCGGGGATCCGAGCTTCCTCTGGT
>JAUVPT010000002.1 GCA_030598525.1 Gemmatimonadota bacterium | reverse complement strand
TGGTGGTGCGTGTCGTTGCACAGTACGCCCCGCTCCTTCAGCGCCTCGCAGAACGGCCTGGCCGTGCCCGACTCCGGCCGGATCTCGACACCGATCAGCAATCCGCGGCCACGAACTTCCTTCACGTGCGGTGAGTCGATCTGGCGCAGGCGGTCCATGAACCATGTGCCGAGCTCTTCCGAGCGGTCCGCCAACCCCTCATCCAGGATCACCTGGAGAGACGCCAGGCCCACGGCCGCGCCCAGGGGATTGCCTCCGAAGGTCGATCCGTGGTCGCCAGGGTGAAACACGTCCATCACTTCGTCGTTCGCGAGGATACCGGACACCGGATAGACTCCGCCGCCGAGGGCCTTGCCCACGATGAGTATGTCCCCCCGAGTTCCGTCCCAGTCCCCGCAGAACAGCTTGCCCGTGCGACCGAGACCGGTCTGAATTTCGTCGTTCAGCAGAAGTACCCGGTTCGATCGGCAGATCTCGTGAGCGCGGGCCAGGAAGCCGTCCGGCGGCACCACGATCCCTCCCTCACCCTGGATGGGCTCGACAAGGAAGGCGACCGTATTCTCGGTGATCGCGGCCTCCAGCGCTTCCAGGTCACCGTGCGGGACCAGCTTGAACCCCGGCGCGAACGGGCCGAATCCGTCACGGTACTGCGCATCGGACGAGAAGCCTACGATCGTAGTCGTGCGGCCATGGAAGTTGTTCTCGCACACAATGATCTCGGCGCGGTCCTCGGCGACCCCCTTCACCTTGTAGCCCCACTTGCGAGCCGCCTTGATCGCGGTCTCCACGGCTTCCGCACCGGTGTTCATCGGGAGGGCCCTGGTGAATCCCGCCGCCTCCGCGAGCGCCTTGAGGAAGGTGCCCATCCGGTCGTTGTGGAACGCCCGTGACGTCAAGGTGAGGCGGTCCGCCTGGTCCTTGAGAGCGCCGACGATCGCCGGGTGCCTGTGGCCCTGGTTCAGGGCAGAATAGGCACTCAGCATGTCGAGGAAACGTTGGCCGTCCACGTCCCACACCCAGCAGCCCTCGCCTCGCTCTATGACGACCGGAAGCGGGGCGTAATTGTGAGCGCTCCAGCGCTCCGCTTCGCGGACATAGGTCTCAGTCCTCTGCATCGAAATCACCTCCACGATCGTTGGGAACGCGTCTTCTGAATCAGGTTGGGGCCACCGTCGGACGGTGCTGCGCGGCAGGTTATCCAGTTGGCGGTCGGCGGGCAACGGCTTGCCGGGCTCCTGCCCGAAGACCGTGGGACCACACTGGACAGGGAGTCCCGGTGACCTCATACTCGTCCGCCGGAACCGCTCCAGCGGGGCGGCTTGAGCCGAGCTACGGACACGGGGGAATACATGTACATCCTGGTCACCGCGATTCTGGCCATCCTGATCACGGGCATCGGCGGCACGATTGCCTACTTCTGCCGACTTCCCGAACTGGACGAAAGCTCCAGCGACACGGCCTGATCCGGCCGGGCCGTCGGCGCACCCCCGTTCAGCGGCCCGCCGCCACGATCTTCGCGATCATCTCCGGATCGTCCGGCAGTAGCTGAGCCGGGGCGAGGCGCGGAACGAGTTCCCTCCACTCCGGCCGAAGCCTGTATGCCTCCGCGAACAGGGGCAGAGACTCGTCCACTCGCCCGACGCTGGCCAGGGTCACCGCGTGCCAGAAGATGGGTTCGGCCTCCCCGGGAAGCAGAGCCTCCGCTCGCTCGTATTCCTCGAGGGCGGCGTCGATGTCACCCTGAGTTACGTGCTCGTCTCCCTCGTTCATGTGACGATAGGCGCGGGCGACCGACAACAGTCGACGAAGTTCGACCAGGGGTTCTCGGTGATCGGCCACGTGCAGGTCGAAGACTCGATCCTGCCACGGTCTGCCGGAGGGCTCCGCCGCGACCACCAGGAGGGCTGCCGACTGTCGTCCGCGAATATCGCCTCCCTCCGCCTGAGCTGCCTCAAGTGCTGCCATCAAACGCTCCGCCAGATCTCCCGAGCTCGATGTATACGCACCCACCATGGCATCGCACACCGTGGAGCGGTGCATCAGGTTCGCCTGCACCGTGAAGGCCTCACCTTCGAAGTCGCACGCTTCCTGGATCGCCAACTGGCCGGTGTGTACGGCGGTGCCCCCGTGAGCATCCACGATGCCTACCTGTCTCACTTCGGGGTGCGCGTCGGCGGCGACGAGTCCAGCAAGGGCCTGGTCAGCCGTACTGCCTGTGCCCAGCAAGACCAGTCCGTTGGCGCCGTACGACGGATCGATAAAGGACTGGGTGGCGATCGCCCCGACTCCGCTCTGTGCCCAGGCCACGGACGAACCCACCGAAAACCAGTGGGACTGGACGGCGACGCCCATTTCTCCACTCTCGGCGTCACGGGCGACGATCGAGTACGTGTGCACCGGCCGAAGGGGTCTCTCGAGATCCTGGGACAGGGCGGGGCCGGGAGTCGGCAGGGAAGTCATCAAGATAGCAACGAGCGCCGTTACGCTGACCACGGGGCCTTTCGGGACGGTCATGGTACTCCTCTGCGCCGAGGTTGAACGTTCGTAGTCACCGAGTCTCGAAGAGAGTCTAGAGCGTCGGTGCGGTCCAGGGAAGCGGAGGCATCCCGTCGTCGCCCTCGGAGCGTCAGAGAAAGTGGCGTACTGGGCTGTAGCAGCGGGCGTTAAGCCATCGACATAATGTTGTTTCTAATGAGTGCCCGGTCGGTGGACATGTACGCCTCCAGATGATATATTAATACGCTCTACAGTTCTCGTTTTGACCCAACCTCGAGGTACGCATGACAAAGCACTTTCGGGACGACAGCGGCAGACGGTGGAAGGCGTGGCTCGCTTCGCGGGACGTCTTCTGGCCCGATCCCGATAAGACCGGAGTGAAGGACGATAAAGAGTCCGTAATCTTCGTGTGCTTCTCCGACCCAGCCCAGGCGCAGCGTCGTATCAAGCTGCCGGCCGGTTCGTTCGAGGGCCTCAGCGTCGAGGACTTGAAGAGCCGCTTCAGTGTTGCCGAACCGGATCCGGCCATCAGATAGGGCGCGAGGGCTCGGAACTATTCGAGCGAGGGGCGTAACACCGGTTGAACCGGGGGTTGCGCCCCTTTTTCGTGGACACTCTTGAGCGGTCCTGCCGAGGATGAACATGACAGACGATAACACGAGGGGGCTTGCCGGGGTGGTGGCCGCTGAATCCGCCCTGAGTTTCATCGATGGAGCGGCGGGCAAGCTGTGGTACAGGGGGTACGACATTCATGCGCTGGCGCGCCATGCCTCCTATCTCGAGTCCGTCTACCTCCTCTGGTACGATGCGCTCCCGGCGGCGATCGAACTCGCCGCTTTCGAGGGAACTCTGGCCGGGCAGCGGGCGCTGCCGCTGCCGGTACTCGACGTTCTGAGTGGCCTGCCTGCGGAGTCCGCTCCCATGGCCGCCCTTAGAACCGCGGTTTCCGTGCTGGGACAGGTAGACCCCGAATCGGATGACATTTCCCACGAGGCGGATCTGAGAAAGGCCGGCCGTCTCGTCGCTCAGATGCCGACGATCGTTGGAACGTTCGATCGAATCAGAAGAGGGCTGGATCCGATCGACCCGGATCCCGAGCTGGATCACGCCGCCAATTTTCTCTATGTCCGCAGCGGTATCAGGCCCAGCGAGACCGCTGCCCGGGCGCTGGATACGTCGTGGCTCCTCTACCTGGAGCACGGGCTGAACGCATCCACTTTCACGACCCGTGTCGTGGCATCGACGCTGGCGGACATGCACTCAGCGATCACGGCGGGTGTCTCGGCGCTGAAGGGGCCGCTCCATGGCGGTGCGAACGAAAAGGCCATGGAAATGCTGCTCGAGATAGGGACCGCCGGTGACGTTCAGGCCTTTGTTGACCGGGCGCTGGACGAGAAGCAGAAGATCATGGGGTTCGGCCACAGGGTGTACCGAACGGAGGACCCGCGAGCGACGCACCTGCGTCGGATGGCCGAGGAGTTGAGCCAGGAGGCGGGCGACGCCCGGTGGTACGACGTATCACGGAAGCTCGAGGAGGAGATGCTCGAACGTAAGGGTCTGTACTGTAACGTGGATTTCTACTGTGCCACGGTGTACTACTCCCTGGGCCTCCCGATCGACCTGTTCACGCCCCTTTTCGCGATCGGTCGAACCGCCGGTTGGGCCGCACACGTGATGGAACAGCATATGCATAACAGACTCATTCGACCGCGGGCGGAGTACACGGGCGAGCTGGACCGACCCTGGGTGCCCATCGACCGACGCTGATCACATTGTTTGTCCGGGGAGCGTGAAGAATGTCTTCCGAATATCGCTTTGCAGAAGTGCCTGACGGCGATCGCATCACCGTCAGTCCAGAAGGGCCGGTTGTACCGGATCGTCCCATCGTTCCGTTCATCGAGGGGGACGGAATGGGGCCCGACATCTGGGCCGCCGCCGTCCGGGTATTCGACGGCGCGGTCGAAGCGGCCTACGGAACCGACCGGAAGATCCAGTGGATGGAAGTGTACGCGGGAGAGAAAGCACTCGAACGGTCGGGCGAGTGGCTGCCGGAGGAGACCCTGCAGGCGCTCGAGGAGTGTTCGGTTTCGATCAAGGGACCGCTCACCACCCCGGTCGGTGGAGGGATCCGGTCGCTGAACGTGACGCTCCGCCAGAAGCTCGATCTTTATGCCTGCGTGCGCCCGAGCCGGTGGATCAACGGCACGCCGTCTCCCGTGAAGGCTCCCCAGAAGCTGGACATCGTGATCTACCGGGAGAACACGGAAGACGTCTACTCGGGGATCGAGTGGGAAGCGGGCACTGAAGACGCGGAGAAGGTTCGTTCCTTCCTCAACGACGAGATGGGCTGCTCGGTCAGAGAGCACAGCGGGATCGGGGTCAAGCCGATCTCCGAGTTCGGGACGAAGCGCCTCGTCCGGATGTGCATCAGGGAAGCAATTCGGAACGGTCGCACGTCGGTCACGCTGGTCCATAAGGGCAACATCATGAAGTTCACCGAGGGCGCGTTTCGCGAGTGGGGATATGAAGTCGCTCGCGACGAATTCGGGGACGAGACGATCACCGAGACGGAGCTGTGGAGCGCGCACGACGGCAAGCAGCCCGAGGGGAAGATCGTCATCAAGGACCGGATCGCGGACGCGATGTTCCAGCAGATTCTCCTGCGCCCGGCGGAGTACGATTACATCGCGTTGCCGAACCTGAACGGGGACTACATGTCGGACGCTTGCGCCGCGCAGGTCGGTGGCCTCGGCATGGCGCCTGGAGCGAACATTGGAGACGGCGTGGCTCTCTTCGAGGCGACGCACGGTACGGCGCCGAAGTATGCGGGACTGGACAAGGTGAACCCGACCTCGCTGATTCTCTCGGGTGTCATGATGTTCGAGTACATGCGCTGGGACGAGGCAGCTCAGGCCTTGTTGGAGGCGATCGAGCGGACGGTCGGCCAGAAGTACGTGACGTACGACCTCGAGCGTCAGATGGACGGCGCCACCCTGGCCAAGACGTCGCAATTCGGAGACCGCATCATCGACAACATGCGAGCTGGCTGAGCCCGCCCGCAGGCGGGGCCGGCCGATGTCACGGCCCCGCTTCGAAAAGCGACGCAGGGAGGGACGTATAGGGTCTCGGACGCCCCCGAAAGTCGGGCTCCTGCTCGTACTGTGCCTGTGTTCAGCTCCTGGGCTTCGTGCGCAGGAGCCGGATAGGCCTATTCCGGAGGCTGCCCCCGACACGCTGGTCGGCGAACTGGAGGGCGAGCTTACCGGAACTCTCGCCGACTCCACACAGCAGGAGGCCTTTCAGCAGATCGCCGAGGAAATGAGACCACCCTCGGAGGGGTGGTCGTGGTCGACGTATGAGTGGGACCGCGACGCGATACTGCGCTCGAACGCGATGACCCTCGAGGATCTTCTTTCCGATCTGGTGCCCGGGTTCACGACGCTTCGCACTACCTGGTTCGGCGGACCGCATTACGCGATACAGGGGGCTCTGGGTCCGGGGTTTCTTACGGTTTCCATGGACGGACGGGAGCTCACCACCCTCGACGCTGGCCAGGTCGATCTGACGCGCGTAGCCCTCGCCAGCGTGGAGAGTGTCCGCGTGCGGCGTCGGGCGGACGGCTGGGTGGCGGAAGTGACCACCCTGAGACGGAAGAAGCGCACGGCGTATTCTCGTATCACCGGTGGGACGGGCGATCCCGGCCTGAGCCGCCTGCGACTCCTGTTCAGCAACGGGATGGGTCGCAGTTTCAACCTGGGCACCTCGATCGATCTGCTGGACACCGGCGGAGAGAATCCGTCGACCGACTTCAACTTCTGGGGCCGAGTGGAGTGGCTTCCCGGCGGGGGGGATTCGGGCCTGGAGCTGCATTGGGTCAGCGAGAAGATGGAGCGGACCGTGTATGACGCCGTGGAACTCACGAGGACCGAGCTCTTTGTTCGCGGCAGGGGGAACCTCGGCGACCATTTCCAGGCGGAGGCCTTCGCCGGAACCACGGGTCTCAGCGAGGAGGGAGAGAGCGTCCGCAAGGTGGCCAACGGGGGTTTCCGTCTGTCAGGCGACGCCGAGAACGGTTGGTTTCGAGCGGGCTTCGGGCTGTGGGACGATCCCTCCTACCCGATTGCGGACCTGAATGTCGACGCGGGCTACGGGGTCCTTTCGTGGCTCTCGCTCAACGCAGGCGGCCGCCTCGGTTCCTGGAACGAATTCGGCACCTCGGAGTTTCGAGCGGGCCTCGCTGCCACGATACAGCGGGTCGGGCTGACGCTGACCGTGGATGGCGCCACCGGCACGCGAGGAATTTCCTACCCCACACTGCAGCGTGCGGACTCCGTCACGTTCGACGTAGCCGCAGGTGGCCTGGCCCTGGACCTCGGCCCGTTCGCCCTTTCCGGGCGCGGCGAGTATCAGAAGCTGAGCCGCCAGCTGCCCTTCGGTGCCGTTTTCGACCGTGAGCAGGCGCCAGGAGGTGCGGTCGAACTCGGATTGGCCGAAGTCGGTCTGGTGGGTCCGCTCATTCCCCTGGGCCTGGTTCTCAAGAACGTGGAGCCGATCAGGCTGCGGGGTTTCTTCCGATACTCCAACGTCCTGGACGGCACCGATCCCCTGTACGTTCCTGAGAGCGTGGCCCGGGCCGAGCTGTTCTGGCATGACTCGTTCTTCGAGGAGGAACTCGAGGTCAACGCCTCGTTCGGGCTGAACTACAGGGACGCGATGCTCACGGCACCGACGCCGGCTTCCGGCAGCCAGAACCCCGTCCTCGTCCCCTCGTATGCATTTATCGACTGGAATCTGATGATCCGAATTCTGGGTGTACGGGTCTACTGGCGGTTCGAGAACGTCACTGCAGCCGAGGGCCAGGATCTTCCGGGCCTTCCGTTTCCCCTCAGGCGATCCGTGTTCGGAGTCAAATGGGAGTTCCTGAATTGACCCGAAAACGCTATACTTATCGGTTCCTATGATACGCAGCATGACGGGCTTCGGGTCGGCATCCGCGACAGCCGACAGTGTGGATCTGAGTCTAGAGCTCCGGTCCGTGAATTCGCGGCACCTCAAGCTTCACTTCCGGCTTCCGCCGGGAGCGGAGCGCTGGGAGGAAGTGCTGCGCGAGGAGATAGCGCCGAAGGTCCGCCGGGGGCACATCGATGTCACGCTGCGATTGGGATCTCCAACCGGTGAGGTGGGGGGCGGCTCGGCCCCGGTATTCCGGCTTGACGAGGCGCGCGCCCGAGCGTACGTGGAGGCGCTTCGGGACTTGCAGGAGCGCTGGGGTCTCGGGGGAGAGGTGGACATCGGACTGATCGGGCGTTGTGATCGGCTGCTGGTCGAGGAGTCCTCGGATCCGGTCGAGACCGTGCCCGACGATGCTCTGCGCCGGGTCGCAGACGCGGCGGTCGGCCAGCTCGTCGAGATGCGTGTGCGCGAAGGCGAGCGCCTCGCGGAGGACCTGGGAACGCGCGTTGACGCACTGCGGTCTGGCCTTTCCGAGGTCGAGGCCCTCGTGCCCCAGAGGCTGGAGCGAGAGTCTCTGCGGCTGAGGCGCTCGATCCGTGAGCTGGCTGGAGACATAGAGGTAGAGCCTGACCGGCTGGCTCGGGAGATCGCGTTCATCGCGGACAAATGGAATATTTCGGAGGAACTCGTTCGGGCTCGCGCTCACCTCGACGCCTTCAGGGATCTCCTGGACGCTCCTTCGGAGGAACCGGTCGGAAAGCGACTCAGCTTTCTCGGTCAGGAGTTGCTTCGGGAGGTGAACACCATCGGCTCCAAGGCCAACGACGCCACGATCGCCAGGATCGTGGTGGAAATGAAGAACGACCTGGAGTCACTCAGGGAACAGAACGAGAACGTCGAGTGAGGTTACTCCCGTGAGGCCGTCGCCGTCGCATCTCTTTCCGATCGTCCTGGCCGGGCCGTCGGGAGGCGGCAAGACGACCGTGAGACGGGCGCTTCTGGAGCATCACTCAGACCTCGTGTTCTCGGTATCTGCCACTACCCGGCAGCCGCGCCCGGGGGAAATCGACGGCAAGGACTACCAGTTCCTCGGGCGGGGAGAGTTCGAAGCCCTGATCGAGGGTGGGGATCTCCTCGAGTGGGCTGAGGTACACGGTGAACTGTATGGCACGCCCCGGGCGAATCTGCAGCGGGCGTGGGACGAGGGGGCACACCTCCTGCTCGACATCGATGTCCAGGGAACGAGACAGCTCAGGGCCATTCAGCCTGATGCGCTGACCGTCTTCCTGCTGCCGCCGGACTACGATCGCCTGGTGGATCGATTGCGCGGCAGGGGCAGCGAAGACGCGGGTACGTTCCGCAGGCGGATGAGGACCGCGCTCTCGGAGCTCTCGGAGGTCGAGCGCTTCGACTACGCGGTCGTGAACGATGATCTTGAGGATACGCTGCGAGCAGTCGAGGCGATTGTCTCGGCCGAACGCCACAGGGTGAAGCGGCTGAACCCGGACGTGCGAGAGTTGGTCCGGGACCTCAGCGAGTCATTGAACGGGATGCTGGGCGCATCCCAAACACAGGAAGCGAGACGCGAATGAAGGTTTATACTCCCGACGATCTGGTCCCGGCGGCTTCGGACAAGTACCTGGGGGTGCTCGTGTCGGCGAAGTACGCACGCGAGCTGAATACGCTCCCCCTCGAGCGCTCCCCCTACGGCGCCGACAAACTCACCACGATGGCCCTGGCGGCCATCTCGTCCGGCCAGCTGGAGTATCGCCTGGTCGGTAAGCGCATCGCATCGGACGAGTAGTGTCGATGCTGGACGGGCGTCGCGTTCTGCTGGTGGTCTCAGGCGGGATCTCTGCCTACAAGAGCGCGATCCTCGTCCGGCGCCTGCGCCAGTCCGGTGCCCGGGTTGATGTCGTGATGACGGCCTCCGCCGAAAAGATGGTGGGGGCTACTACGTTTCAGGCGCTGAGCGGACGTCCGGTGTTGACCGAACTGTGGACCGATCCGCTTGCGCACGTCGAGCTCGGACGCGAGGCGGACCTGGCGATCGTCGCGCCGGCTACCGCGAACATCCTTGCGAAGATGGCGCACGGAATCGCGGACGACATGGCTACGTCGACGCTCCTGGCAGCGGCTTGCCCGGTGCTGGTGTGTCCGGCCATGAACCTCCGGATGTGGAGCAACCCGGCGACCGAAGCCAATGTGCAGACGCTCGCGGCCCGGGGCGTTCACATCGTGGGGCCCGAGGATGGGGAGCTGGCGGAGGGCGAAGAGGGGCCGGGTCGCATGTCAGAACCCGAGATCATTTTCCTCACTGCCGCGCGCCTGCTTCGCCGGGAGTCGGCCCTTGCCGGACGAAAGGTCGTGGTCACGGCCGGGCCGACTCTGGCTCCGGTGGACCCGGTGCGCTTCCTGGGTAACCGGTCTTCCGGGCGCATGGGGCTGGCTCTCGCTTCAGCGGCATGGCTCAGGGGCGCTGACGTCATTCTGATCGCCGGTCCGACGTCGGTCAGCCCGCCGCACGGTCCCAGATTGGTCCGGGTGGAGACCAGCGGTGAAATGGGAGAGGTGCTGAACCGGGAATTGAGCGATGCCGCGGTCCTCATCATGGCCGCGGCGGTATCAGACTTCCTGGTCCCAAGCCCCTCGGAGAAGAAGATCAAGAGAGGCGACCGGGACACGCTAGAGATTCGTTTCGAAGTCGGACCGGACCTTCTCATGGCGACGCGAGAGCTGCGGGAGGCGGCCGGAGTCCTCACGCTCGGCTTCGCTCTCGAGACGGAGAATCCGGTCGGTAACGCCCGGAGGAAGCTGGAGGACAAGGGCCTGGACATGGTAGCCGTCAACGAAGCGGGCCGAGCCGATCGGGGCGCCGAAGCGGAGACGAACCAGGTGACCCTCATCGACGCCCAGGGACTGATCGAGGAACTGCCGCTGATGTCGAAAGTGGAGGTGGCCGAGAGATTGCTCGACCACGTCGAGGATCGAGTCTCATGACGGAGGCCCGAGAGGCCGTCCGGAGCTACCTCAAGGGGCGAGAGGCTCTGGGCGAGCCTGAGATGTTCCTGCCGCCTGGGAGCAGAGGGGAGGCGCTGGAGCAGGTGCGAACGGCCGGTTCCAGGGATACAGGTACGGCCGTTCGTGGCCTGGATGCGGGTCGCCTGGCCCGGTCCGGAACGCGTGAGGAGATCCTCGGAATCGCCGATATGGATGGCCTTCGTGAGGTCGCGGAGGCTTGTACGCGGTGCGGACTGCATGCGACGCGCACGAAGGTCGTGTTTTCAGACGGAGCGGCCGATGCGAGGGTTCTGTGTGTAGGGGAGGCGCCGGGCGCTAACGAAGACCGCACGGGCCTGCCTTTCGTCGGGAGGGCGGGGAAACTGCTGGATCGTCTCCTGCTCAGCGTGGGTTTCCCACGGGCCGACGTGTTCATCTGCAACGTTCTCAAGTGTCGGCCCCCCGGGAATCGAAACCCGCTTCCCGATGAGATCGAGGCCTGCTCTCCCTTTATGCTTCGGCAACTCGAGCTGGTGAGGCCGACGGTGATCGTCGCCTTCGGCACTTTCGCGGCACAGACGCTGCTGGGATGCCGCGACTCGCTCCGGCACCTGCGGGGCCGGACGCACCTCTATGAAGGATTCCCTCTTGTGGTGACCTATCACCCCGCGGCCCTTCTGCGGAATCCGGGCTGGACCCGGCCGACCTGGCATGACCTCCAATTGGCCCGCCGAATTGTGGACGGAGAGCAAGGCCAACCGACGCCCCGTGTGGTGACGGAGGACGAGGCGCCGCGTGGTTCCGGACCCGGGGGTGGCCCGGCGGGAGCGAAGGACCAACTGATCCTTGGAGGTCGTGATGGCTGAGCCCTCTGTGATCCCGGTGGATAGCGGAGTCGCGGGCCGGCAGATTCCGTGGTCGGAGGAGGCCGAGATTTCGGTTCTCTCCGCCATGTTGATCGACGGCGACGCGGTGGCGAGGGCCATCGAGATGATCGGCGACAGCTCGTTCTTCAGAGAGTCAAATCGCCGGGTCTTTCGCGCCATGGTGCGGCTGTACTCGCGGGGCGAAGTGATCGATGTGGTCACTCTCTCGGATGAACTGAAGTCTGCCGGAGAGATCGACGGTGCGGGCGGAATGGCCTACCTCGCCCGCCTCGTGGACGCCGTCCCGACCGCGGCCAACATCGAATATCACTGCAGGATCCTGAGGGACAAAGCGGTCCTCCGGCAGTTGATCGAGTCTGCGACCGACATCGTCCGGGAGGCGTACGAGGCCCCGGCCGGCGAAGTGGACGACACGCTGGACCGGGCTGAGCAGAGGATCTTCCAGATCGCTCAGACGACTCAACGGCAGGGCTTCGTATGGATCAAGGAGATTCTTTGGCCCACATTCGAGCGAATCGAGGAGCTGCAGAGCAGCCCCGGCTCGGTGACCGGCGTGGCGAGCGGTTTTCCCGACCTCGATAACATGACAGCGGGGTTTCAAAAGGGCGACCTGGTCATCGTGGCAGGGAGACCGTCGATGGGCAAGACGGCCCTGGCCATGAATTTCGCCCAGCATGCGGCGATCGATAAGGAAGTCCCGGTCGCTGTGTTCTCCCTGGAGATGTCGAAGGAGGCGCTGGTGCAGCGGCTGTTGTGCTCGGAAGGCCGGGTGGACGCGGGCCGTCTGCGACGTGGTCGCCTGCAGGACGACGAGTATGCGAGGCTCGCGACGGCAGCTGGTCATCTGAATACGGCGCCGATCTGGATCGATGACACACCGGCGATCACCGTTCTCGAGCTTCGTGCGAAGGCGCGCAGACTTGCTTCTGAGGTGGACCTCGGACTGATCATCGTGGATTACCTGCAGCTCATGAGCGGTCCGAGCAATGTCGACAACCGGCAGCAGGAAATCAGCGCCATTTCCCGGTCCATCAAGGCGGTGGCCAAGGAGCTCAACGTACCCGTCGTGGCGCTCTCGCAGCTGTCCCGTGCGCCAGAGCAACGCACCGACAAACGGCCTGTCCTGGCTGATCTCCGGGAGTCGGGAGCCATCGAGCAGGATGCGGATCTGGTGCTCTTTGTCTACCGGGAGGAGGTCTATCGCCGACCGGAGGACCTCGTGGACGATACGGGCGAGTCGATCGAGGGAAAGACCGAGTTGATCATCGGCAAGCAGCGTAACGGGCCGACCGGTAGCCTCCGATTGTACTTCCACAAGAATTACACCCTCTTCGAATCGGCGTCCCGCGGATCCGACGCCCACTGAGCGGTGCAATTGACGCGATGTTGACGCTCGCTCTTCAGGTGGGAATCGAAGGAATCACCGACCACGAGAACTCGGGGAGGTCATGAGCCGCGTCAGGACCGTCTTCGTATGCCGCGATTGTGGTGCTGAGACTCCACGGTGGGAGGGGCGCTGCCCCACGTGCGGTGAGTGGAATTCGCTGGACGAGAGCACGCTCACCGCGCCGTCCCGGGAAGCGGGCAAGGTGCGTCGGGCAAGCCGCGTGCGGCCTCTCGGCGACTCTGGCGATGCTCCTGTCAGCAGAATGGACACGGGTTTCGGAGAGGTCGACCGCGTACTGGGTGGCGGTATCGTTCCGGGATCGGTGGTGCTTCTTGGTGGAACTCCGGGAATCGGCAAGTCCACCTTGTTGCTGCAACTCGCCGGTCTTCTCCGGGAGCGCGGACATGGGGTGCTATACGTGTCGGGTGAGGAGTCCGCCGAGCAGGTAGCGATGCGGGGGGCGCGCCTTGGCACGGCGGCCGATGTGGCCTTCCTTGCCTCCAACGAGCTCGAGGATGTGTTGGGAGCCCTTCGCGACACTCGGCCCGCCATCGTATGTATCGACTCTATCCAGGCCATCAGCTCGAGGCATCTGTCATCGGCTCCCGGCGGGGTGGCACAGGTACGCGAGGTAGCGTCTGTACTGCAGCATGAGGTGAAGAAGGCGGGGGCGGCCTGCCTGCTCGTGGGCCATGTGACCAAGGGAGGAGCGCTGGCGGGGCCGCGCACACTGGAGCACCTGGTCGATGTGGTCCTGCATTTCGAAGGTCAGCGGTCGGGCGACCATCGAATTCTTCGGAGTTCCAAGAATCGGTTCGGGAGTGTGGACGAGATGGCGGCATTCCGTATGGACGTCGGCGGGCTCGTACCCGTGGCCGATCCGTCGGCCCTGTTCCTCACGCCGAATGGAACCGAGACAAGCGGTGCTGCTGTGGCGGTTCCGGTGCTTGGGAGCCGCCCGATCCTGGCGGAAGTCCAGGCCCTGGTCGCGCGCGCCAGGTTCTCGGCCCCGCAGCGCGTCTGCACGGGTTTTTCGTCACGGAGGTTGGCGATCCTGTTGGCCGTTCTCGAGAAGAAGGCCGGCGTGGCCCTGGGAGAGCAGGATGTGTTTATCAATGTGGTGGGCGGGCTTCGCATGTCTGATCCGGCAGCGGATCTGGCGGTGGTAGCCGCTCTGTTGTCGGCCGGCGCGGATCGCCCGTTCCCTCCCGGGACCACCTTCTTCGGTGAAGTAGGTCTCGGGGGTGAGGTACGCGCCGTGTCCCACGGTGAGGCCCGGCTCAGGGCGAGCCTCGGCGCGGGTCTCCAGAGGGTCGTGGCCCCCGCCGCTCTCGAGGATGACCTGGAACGAGGATCGGCCGCGGGCCTGCGATTCGTGCGGCACGTCCGAGAGGTGGGCGAGCTGCTGGCTCCGGTCGGTGTGCCATGAGCGGGGCGTCGGTCGTGATCGTGGCGGGGGGCCGGGGGGAACGTCTGGGCTCGCCGAAGCAGTTTCTCCCTCTTGGGGGGATCCCTCTTCTCCTGTGGAGCATCCGGAATCTCGGGTCGCATTTCGGTGTCGGCGAGATCGTGGTCGTTCTGCCGGCTGCAGTGGCCGCGGAGCCACCGGATTGGCTCAAGGCGGAATCGGACCGGTTCTGCATCGGCGGCGAGACCCGGCGCGAGAGTGCTGGATCGGGCGTGCAGTTGGTGGATCCGGGGGCAGAGTTGATCCTGATCCACGATGCGGCTCGCCCTTTCGTTTCAATCGACGTGATCGACCGTGTCGTCGAGGCCGCTTCTCAGGTGGGGGCGGCACTTCCAGTCCTCCCCGTCGTCGACACGATCAAGCGAGAAGAAGACGGGATGATCATGGAAACGCTGGAGCGGTCGGGGCTCGGACGCGCGCAGACTCCCCAGGCCTTCAAGGCTGGCTTGATTCGAGAGCTTCACGCCGGGGCTTCCGAGAGGGGCAGCACCGCCTCGGATGACGCGGCGCTGTGCGAGTTGGAGGGACATCCCGTCGCTGCGGTGGCGGGAGATCCGTGGAACCTGAAGATCACGACTCCGGCGGACCTGGCCCTGGCCGAGTGGCTGGTGGATTCGGGCAGGGCGATCGTGCCACGACCCCGGAGCGAGTCCGGTGACCCGGTATGAAACGATCGCGGTCTCAGCCGGGGCCGCGAGCCTGGACGGTGGAGTCCGGAAGGCCGTCGAGGTGCTGCGGGCCGGGGGCATGCTCGCTCACCCCACGGAAACGGTATACGGAATCGGAGGCGCTGCTCGACCGGAGGTCGATCTCCGGGTAGCCGCCCTGAAGGGGAGGGCGCTCGATCGAGCGCCACTGCTTCGGATTGCCCTGGACACCCGAGTGCTTCTGCTGGCCTTCCCGGACCTGGTGTGGCCCCGGGAAGCCCGGCGATTGGCGCTCCGGTTCTGGCCGGGCGCCCTGACCCTTGTGCTGGAAGATGGCTCCGCGCAGGGCACCGCGGTGAGGGTCGAGGCGCACCCCGTGATGCGCGCGGTCCTGGCGGAGTGGAAGGCCCCGATCGGTTCAACCAGCCTGAACTTTTCCGGCGAGCCTCCGGCGGTGACCGCCGTGCAAGCCGGCAAGTGCCTCGACATGATGCCGGATGTAGACGTTCCCGTTCTTCTTCTCGATGCGGGTGATCTCTCGGGTCCGCCGCCGTCCACCCTCGTTTCGTTTCTCGGGTCCGTCCCGGAGGTGCTGCGCGAGGGAGCGGTTCGCAGCGCTGCGATTCAGGACTGCTTGACGGAGACGAGCTCGTGACCACACTGCTGTTCGTGTGTACGGGCAACACGTGCCGCAGTCCACTTGCGGAGGCCCTCACCCGTCTCGAGGCCGAGAACAGGAACGTGAATGTCGCCGTGTCCTCCGCCGGGACCTTCGCAGCGGACGGAGCGCCCGCTTCGCCTCGGTCGGTGGACGCGGCGGCGCTCCGGGGGGCGGACCTCGCCGCACATCGGTCCCGTCCACTGGATCCCGACATCCTGGCAGGCGCGGATCTCGTGATCGCCATGACGTCCGCGCAGCTCAGAGCGCTCCGAATCGAGCACGGCCGCGAGCTGAACGTTTCCCTGGTTACGGACTACCTGCCGCCGGATCACGTCCGACACGGTGATTCCGTATCGGATCCGTTCGGGGGAGGCGAGGACGAGTACGAGCAGGTGGCGCGCCTGCTGGAGCAGTGTATTCCCCAGATCCTCGCCCGGTTGTCCGAGTCGGAATGAACGCCCTGCGCCGATACGGGTTGCTGGGCGACCCCGTCTCTCACTCGCTCTCACCCAGGCTTTATGGGGCGGCCTTCCGCTGCCTCCAGGTTGCAGCGGTCTACGATGCCCACCGGGTCCCAGGGCGCGACGCCGAGGCCCTTCGGCAGATGATGCTCGAGCTTGGCGCTTCGGGCGGAGGCAACGTCACACTACCCCACAAACAGTTGGCCGCGAGTCACCTCGACGTCCGTTCGAGCGCTGTGGACCGTACCGGCGCCTGCAATTGCTTCTGGTTTGATTCAGCCGGTCGGCTTGCTGGCGACAACACCGACGTCGGAGGCTTCCTCAACGCCGCGGCGGATCTGGACGAGCTGCAGCTGGAGGGAGCCTCGGTCCTCCTTCTCGGTGCGGGCGGTGCGGCCAGGGCCGTGGCCCTCGCGTGTGCCCTGGCCGGTGTCCGGCGCCTTGCCCTGTACAACCGGACGGTCGGGCGGGCCGAAGTCCTCGTGTCGGACCTCGGAATCGAAGAGATCGCGACAGTCTGCTCGGACCGGGAGGTCTCATCGGAGCCCTGGGACCTGGTGGTCAACGCCACGAGCCTCGGGCTCGGGCGCACGGATGCGCTGCCGCTGGTACTCGAGCGAGATCGATTTCGCTTCGCTTTCGACCTCGTGTACGGCCCGGGTGGCACCAACTGGACGCGCCACGCTGCTGCCATGGACATTCCGGCGATCGATGGTCTCTCGCTGCTCGTGAGCCAGGCCCTTCTTAGCCTCGAGATCTGGCTCGGATCGGTACCGGACATCGATGGTGTGACCCGGGCGATGTGGCGAGCGGTGAGCCCAGCCCCTGACCGGGGCTCCCGCTGAGGGTGGCGGGCTGAGTCGTGCAGGTACGGCCATCCGGCCTTGGCGGGTCCTTGCTGGATCTTCTCGATGCCCTGATACCGTGCGGCTGCGCCATATGTAGGGCGGCCGTTCCTGCAGGAGGTCCTCCCCTGTGCGGATTGTGCGCTTCCCGCGTGGTCACCATTCCACTTCCCCTGTGTCCTCGTTGCGGGCTCACACGGGTGATCCCCGGACCGTCGCCGGGAGAGTGCGCCGAGTGCCACGCATGGCCTCCGGCGCTTCGAAGGGCGGCGTCGGCCTGCCTCCACGTCGGACCCGCTGCCGAGCTCGTCCGAGGTTTCAAGTACAGGGGCTGGACCGGGCTGACGAATTTCATGGGAGATCTCATGCTTCCGGCGGCATGGCGCCTGGCGGCCGGACGTGTCCCTGCTCTCGTTCCGGTTCCTCTCACCCGGGCACGGCGACGTGAACGGGGCTTCAACCAGGCGGAACTGCTGGCGCAGGCCCTGTCTCGTGGCACGGGTTGGCCGGTCGAGGGCCTCCTGCGGAGGAATCGGGGCGGCCCCTCTCTGGCACGGCTTGGCCGGCGCGAGCGAGAGAAGGTGGCTGAGGGCGCCTACTCGATCAATCCGAGCTTTCTGGAAGCCCTCGATTTGCATCCAGAGGTGCTGATCGTGGACGATGTCATTACCACCGGGGCGACGGGGGTGGCTTGTGCCGAAGCCCTTGTCGCGGCCGGCGCGGAGTGCCTGGGCATCGTCAGTTTCGCCCGCACCAACCCTCTCGCGGATGGTAGCTGATTGCGACCGGGCTGTGGGACTTGTGCAGGACACTTCCCGCGTGCAAGCTATGGTTTCTTCAACCTGGGAACCCTCAGACGGGAGTCACTCATATGTCGGTCAAGATCGCGATCAATGGATTCGGGCGGATCGGCCGCAACATCCTCCGCTCGGCTCTGCAGCAGGGAATGGGCGAGCTGGACCTCGTGGCCATCAACGATCTGACGGATGCCGCGACGTTGGCGCATCTATTCAAATACGATTCGGTTCACGGCGTGTACGATGGGCAGGTCGACGTGGACGGCAACGCGCTCGTGATTGACGGCGAGCGGTTCGACGTGCTCTCCGTTCGGGATCCGGTGGATCTGCCGTGGGCAGACCTCGGCGCGGATATCGTCTTCGAGGCTACCGGGCTGTTCAGGAAGCGCCTCGACGCGGCGAAGCACCTCGAGGCCGGTGCCAGCAAAGTCGTGATCACGGCCCCGGCGCCCGACCCGGACGTTACCCTGGTGCTCGGCGTCAACGGCGGGGACTATGACCCCGCGAGTCACGACGTCATATCCAATGCGAGTTGCACGACCAACTGCGTCGCGCCGGCCGTCAAAGTGCTGGTGGACGAGTTCGGTTTCGAGAGCGGTTTGATGACTACGGTTCATAGCTACACGAATGACCAGAGGATCCTCGATCTTCCTCACAAGGATCTTCGTCGCGCCCGGGCGGCTGCCGTGTCTATCATCCCGACCACGACGGGCGCTGCCAAGGCAACGGGCCTGGTGATCCCGGAGGTCGAGGGCAAGATCGATGGGATGGCCATGCGCGTTCCGACGCCGAATGTGTCCATCGTCGATCTCGTCGCCAACCTGGGCCGGGACACGAGCGCGGACGAGGTCAACGAGGCGTACCGGCGAGCAGCCGGCGGCAGTCTCAAGGGCATCCTGCGGTACGAGGACGCACCGCTCGTGTCGATCGACTATGTCGGCAACCCACACAGCTCGATCATCGATGGCCTTTCGACGTCCGTCATCGGCGGCCGCATGGTGAAGGTGATCTCCTGGTATGACAACGAGTGGGGATACTCCACGCGGTGTGTGGATCTTGCGCGGACCATCGGACAGAGCCTCTGACGGAGGAGGCCGGTGTGCTTCGAAAGAACCTGGCGGACCTGGCGCGATCAGACCTGGACGGGCGCCGCGTCCTGATACGAGTCGACTACAACGTTCCACTGACCGAGGACGGCGCCGTCTCTGACGATACGCGCGTTCGCGCGACCCTGCCGACGCTGCGGCATGTCCTTGAGTGTGGCGGAAGGCCGGTCCTGCTCTCGCACCTTGGACGTCCGAAGGGACAGGTCGTGCCGTCGATGTCACTCGCTCCGGTAGCTTCCGTGTTGGAGGAGGAGTTGGGGGCACCGGTGCGGTTCGTGCCGTCTACGGATACGGACGAGGCGGTCATTGCGAGCAAGAACCTGGGGCCGGGCGAGGTCCTTCTCCTGGAAAACACGCGCTTCCTGCCGGGTGAAACGACCAACGAACCGGCCGTCGCTGAGCGTTTCGCACGGCTTGGCGATGTGTTCGTCAACGATGCCTTTGGCAGCACTCATCGGGCGCACGCGTCCGTCGTGGGGGTGGCAGGGTTCATGCGACCGGCCGTCGCCGGTTTTCTCGTCCAGCGGGAGCTCGAGGCCCTTTCTGGATTGCGGCTTGCGGTCGGTAGGCCGTTCGTCGTGATTCTGGGCGGGGCCAAGATCGGAGACAAGATCGGGTTGCTGGAGACGTTCCTCGGAAGAGCCGACTCGGTTCTGATCGGAGGG
Organism: Gemmatimonadota bacterium; assembly: GCA_030598525.1. Classification (GTDB taxonomy): domain Bacteria; phylum Gemmatimonadota; class Gemmatimonadetes; order Palauibacterales; family Palauibacteraceae; genus Benthicola. The sequence goes on along the minus strand of JAUVPT010000002.1, from coordinate 5,220 downwards.
GCGATGGCCAACACGTTCCTCTCCGCGATGGGTGCCAGCACCGGACGATCGCTGGTGGAACAGGACGCCGTGCCGGTGGCCGGCCGTTTCCTCGCCACGGGTGGAGAAAGGCTGGTCCTACCGACCGACCTGGTCGTTGCCGACCCGGGCGCACCGGACGCGAGCGATGCCATCGTCGTCCCTGCGGAAGCCGTTCCACCCGAGCTCGCCGCCCTCGACATCGGACCGGATAGCCGCGAGACCTTCGCGGCGATCGTGCGCGAGGCCAAGACGGTGTTCTGGAATGGTCCGATGGGTCTGTTCGAGAAGCCCGGTTTCGATGCGGGCACGGTATCGGTGGCCCGCGCCACGGCTGAGTGCACGGCCGCCGGCGGTCTTACGGTGATCGGAGGAGGGGACTCGGCTGCCGCGATTCGGCAGGCTGGCCTGTCCGACGCAGTATCTCATGTGTCCACTGGTGGCGGCGCGTCGCTGGAGTACCTGGCGGCAGGGTCACTGCCTGGAATCGAAGCCCTGGATCCGGCCTGAGGAATCATGCGAGACGATGTGAAACCGATGTTCGCGGCCAATTGGAAGATGCACTTGGGACCCGATGAAACCGAGACCTTCGTAGATCGCTTCGGCGCCCTGCACAGTGCGCGTCAGGACGCGCGCGTGGTGTTCTTCCCTCCATACCTGAGCGTCGGCGCGTTCCTCGCCTCGGCACGCACTCGACCCGACCTTGGGGTGGGTGTCCAGGATGTGCACCAGGAGGTGAACGGCGCTCACACGGGGGCCGTTTCGGCGCCGATGGCGAAACAGGTGGGAGTCGGCTGGGCCCTGGCGGGCCACTCGGAGCGTCGCCGGGAATTCGGTGATGATGATGTCACGGTGGCGGCCAAGGTTGCCAGGATTCTCGAGGCCGACCTCCGCCCCGTCCTTTGCGTGGGGGAGACTCTGGAGGAGCGGGAGGCTGGCGCGCTGGAAGCGGTCCTGTCCCGTCAGATAGAGATCGTGCTGGCCAGCCTCGCTCCCGACAGCCTTTCTTTGCTCACGTATGCCTACGAACCGGTCTGGGCGATCGGCACGGGTCGTACGGCATCGCCGGACGACGCGGCGCAGGCTCACACTGTCGTGCGACGGGAGATCGGTCGCTGCGGAGGACGTGACGACGCCGTGATCCTGTATGGAGGAAGCGTCAAGCCAGGCAACATAGAGGAGTTGCTCGAGGCCCCCGGCGTCGACGGCGTGCTGGTCGGGGGTGCGAGCCTGGACCCTGAGAGCTTTGCCGCGATCTGTGCAGGGGGGGGCTGACGGGTGGCAGCAGCCACGGCCAGGGCGGACGTTGACTCGGTTCTCCGATATCCCTAATTTTGTACCCGGTGCGGGCCCTGTTCGACGGCCCGCGCCTTTTTTGTCACACGCGGAAGAGGTGGAATGTTCAATCTACTGATCGCATTGGTCAGCATTATCGCGCTCTTGCTGATTCTGGGCATACTGTTGCAGTCAGGCAAAGGTGGGGGCCTCGCGGCCGAATTCGGAGGCGCATCGTCTTCGACGGATTCCTTCATGGGTGGCCGCCAGGCGGCTAATTTCCTGACGAAGGCCACGTGGATCGGGGGCGGCGCATATCTCGTTCTGGCGCTGCTACTGGCGGTTCTTTCGGCCAGGCAGTCGGCTACCCCGGAGTCTATTTTGCGGGAGGAATTCGGCCAGCCCGTGGCTCCTCCGGCGTCGGTCCTGGAGACCGAAGGCCAGGGAGCTCCCGCGAGCCCGGTACCGGTGCAGACTCCGCCTGATGGCGAGTCAGGTGGTGGAGACGAGCCGGACGGCGAGTGACACGAGACGACCTCTCAGGACCCCGCGGCCACGGCGGGGTCCGGGTGGAAGGCGGTGTCGGGCGGCAGGTCGAGGTAGTCGATGAACAGGCCGCGATCCACCTGGCGGGACAGCCACTCGTCAAACCCCGATTCCACCAGGCCTCCCGCATCCCTGCCTGACCTGGCAGTGCTGATGGCCAGGTAATCCACGTACTCGTTTTTCGGGTGATCTGCGTGACCCTTCACCCATCGCCATTCCACTCGGTGCCTGGCGGCGGATTTCACGAGTTGGCGCCACAGCTCGAGGTTCTCAATCTCGCCCCCCTTCCGGCGCCACCCTCTCCTTGCCCAGGCGTGCACCCACTCCTTCATCCCGCGAACGAGGTACTGGCTGTCTGATGTGAAGACCACGTCGCAGGATTTTCGCAACGCCGACAGCCCCAGGATCCCCGACGTCAACGCCATGCGGTTATTGGTCGTATCCGGATCGAAGGCGGCGAAATCTCGACGATACCAACCCTTGCGCGCATCGAACCGCTCGAGCATGCCAGCTGCGGCCCCCGGCCGTGGCACGTCCTGCCGCTGGTTGCCGAGGCATGATTCGTCCGCGTAGATATACACGAGTTCAGAGTGCACGATGTTCCGTGATGTCGGTTTGCGTTTCATGAACCTGAATTGGATGTCGGCGGTGACTCTCACGCAAGATCTTGACGGATATCTCCTTCTGGAGGACGGGAAGCTCTGGCGAGGCAGGCTCGCCGGGGCAGGGGCCGCCACGGCTGGCGAGCTGGTGTTCACCACGAACCTCACCGGATACCAGGAAGTGCTCACCGATCCATCGTTTGCCGGTCAGATCGTGGTGATGACGGCCCCCATGATCGGCAACTACGGGATCACGCCGATCGACGAGCAGGCGAAGAAGCCTTGGGTGTCCGGTTTCGTGGTCCGCGAACTCTCGAGGCTGTCGAGTGGCTGGCGCGCCACGGGGAGATTGGATTCATATCTTGCTGAACACTCGATCGCGGTTCTCGTGGGGGCCGACACGAGGGCGATTACCCGGCACGTCAGGGAGCGGGGAGCCATGCGGTCGCTGATCGCGCCAGTCACCCTCGCGGTCGAGGAAGCCAAGGGATTACTGGATGCCCATCCGTGCATGGAAGGCCTCGACCTGGCGACCGTCGTATCCACTCGTGAACCCTACGTTGTGGATGCCCAGGGGAAGGAGAAGGGGCTGGTCGTGTGCCTGGACTACGGGGTCAAGCTGAGGAGCCTTCAGCTGATCGCTGCGGAGGGCTACAGAGTGGAGGTCTTGCCTGCAAGCTCGGGGTCGGCCGATATCCTGGCCAGGCGTCCGGCCGGCGTATTCGTCTCCAACGGGCCGGGTGACCCGGCGGCGGTTCCGTGCGCGGCGGAAACCGTCCGGGCGGTGAGCGATGCCGGGGTGCCAGTATTCGGGATCTGTCTCGGTTGCCAGCTCGTGGCCCGCGCTTTCGGGGGTCGGACCTACAAGCTGCCCTATGGCCACCGGGGGGGGAATCACCCGGTTCGTAATCTGGACACGGGAGTCGTGGAGATCACGTCGCAGAACCACGGGTTCGCGATCGCCGAGGAAGACGGGTTCGCGGAAGGATCCCCCGAACTCAGGATCACCCACCGTAACCTCAACGACGGCACCGTAGAAGGCCTTTCACACGTGTCACGTCCCGCATTCGCGGTGCAATACCATCCCGAAGCGGCACCTGGCCCACACGACAGCCGATACCTTTTCCAGAGGTTCGTAGAGTCGATGGGCGCAACTTCGTCTGTGGCAACCGGTTGACACGGTTTCTTTCCCCACGCTAGTTTCCATGTACCCGGAGGCGTCGCTGACTCGGATCTGACCATCCGCGTTGCGGGCGCTTCCAAGACATGGAGGCTCATCTCCACGCGTGGGAGCCACTTAGCGTGCAGCGTCGCACGACGGTTCTCAGTATCGTTCTTCTTCTCGCGTTCTTCGCGATTGGCGCGGGCATCGTCCTGCGTCTAATGCTCGGCGGGCAGATTCCACTCGTCTCCGCCGATCGCGTGGCCATCCTTCCCGTTTACGGTGTCATCGAATCCGACGCCTCGTTCATCCAGAACCTGGAGAAGTTTCGAGAGGACAAGTCAGTGCGAGGGTTCGTTGTCGAGATTCGCTCACCGGGCGGTGTGGCAGGCACGGCTCAGAGCATGTACTCCGAACTCGCAAGCCTGCGTGACGAGGACGACCGGCCCGTGGTGGCCTGGATAGGGGAGATCGGCGCATCCGGCGCGTACCTCGTCGCCCTCGGTGCAGACAGTATTCTCGCCCTTCCCAGTTCCATTACGGGTTCGATCGGCGTCATCATGGAGTTTCCGAACGCGGAGGGACTTCTGCGAAAGGTGGGCGTGGACCTGGAGGTCGTGAAGAGCGGTGAGATGAAGGACATCGGATCGCCCGTCCGGGATCTCACCGATGATGAGCGCAGGGTCTTGCAGGACCTGGTTGACGATGTCTACGAGCAGTTCGTGGATGCCGTGAGCGCCAATCGAGGATTGGACCGGGACAGAGTCACTGCGCTCGCCGATGGCCGGGTAATGTCTGGCGCCCGGGCGGCAGAGCTCGGCCTGGTGGATCGTACGGCGACCCTGGGCGAAGCGCTGGACCTGGTGGGCCAGATGACCGGACTCGGGGACAACCCCCGGACCGTCCGACCCATAGAGCGAAGACTGGGTTTCTGGGACGTCTTGAGAGGAATCGAAGAGTCGAGGCTGCACTCACTGGTGAGGAGCGTTCTGGATCGAGCTCTGATCGGTCCACGACTCCGCTATCAATGGCCGTGACCTACAGAATGCTGGGCCGGAAAACCAACCACCGGCAGGGGGGATCCACATGACCAAGGCTGACCTGGTAGAACAAGTACACGAAGCGATCGGACCGGGAGTCACGAAGAAGGACTGCGCGGCGGTGATCGATGCCTTTCTCAACGCCGTGAAGCAAGCGATCGCGAGTGGAGAGCACATCGAGATTCGGGGCTTCGGCACCTTCAAGGTGCGGAACCGGCGCCCGAGGATTGCCAGGAACCCGAGGACGGGCGAGTCGGTCACCGTGCCGGCGCGGGCCGTGCCGATCTTCAAGCCGTCTCGCCTGTTCAAGAAAGAGGTCGAGGAGGCGCTGTAGGCTCGGCGGATTCGCAGGGCGGCCGCCCCCGCCAGGGACGGCCGCCGCACAGCCAGTCAGGAAAAGAAGGTCTTGATCCGGGCGACGCCGTCGGCGAGTTCCTCGTCCGATACGGCGTAGTTCAATCTCAGGAATCCGGGCGTCCCGAACGGGTCGCCCGGGATAGTAGCCACTCCTTCCTGTACGAGGAGCTGCTCGGCCACGCTCATCGAATCCGATGTCTCAGTGAGCCGTACATACAGG
>JAUVPT010000077.1 GCA_030598525.1 Gemmatimonadota bacterium | reverse complement strand
TGCAGGGCGTCGTGACCGAGAAGGCGGTGAAGTTCCCTGGCCAACAGTTCCTGAACGCCTTTCTGTTTCTCGGCATTCTGGCGGTGATGGCCTACCTGGTCGTCATGACGCCGGACGCCATTATGGCCTCGGACACGGGCACCGTGAACATCATCTACTACGCCCTGTGGGGCGGAGCGATGCTACTCGGCGTGCTACTCGTGATCCCGATCGGCGGAGCCGACATGCCGGTCGTCGTGTCGCTGCTGAACTCCTACTCCGGACTCGCGGCATCGGCAGCCGGTTTCGTGCTCAACAACAACGTCCTGATCATCTCAGGCGCGCTGGTCGGGGCTTCGGGCCTGATCCTCACCCGGATCATGTGCAAGGCCATGAACCGGTCGCTGGCCAACGTCATCTTCGGATCGTTCGGCCAGGCCGCGGGTGGCAAGGCGCTCGTCAAGGGCGAGAAGCGCACCATGGCCGACGTGAACGACGTGCAGGCGGACGACGTGGCGATGCTGCTCGCGTACGCCAAGCAGGTCGTGATCGTGCCCGGCTACGGTCTCGCGGTGGCACAGGCGCAGCACAAACTGCGTGAGCTGTGCGACAACCTCGAGGGTCGTGGTGTCAACGTGAAGTACGTGGTCCACCCGGTCGCCGGCCGGATGCCCGGACACATGAACGTGCTGCTGGCGGAGGCGAACGTGCCTTACAACCAGCTGTACGAGCCGGAGGACGTGAACCCGGACATCGAAAACGTGGACGCGTGCCTGGTCGTCGGCGCCAACGATGTGGTGAATCCCGCCGCGCGGGACGAGCCGGCCAGCGACCTGTATGGCATGCCGATCATCGAGGTCGACCGCGCGAAGCACACTGTGGTGATGAAGCGAAGCCTGAACCCGGGCTTCGCGGGCCTCGACAACGAGTTGTTCTATCTCCGGAACACGATGATGCTGTTCGGCGATGCGTCGGACTCCATCGGACGCATCCTGGAGGAAGTGAAGCAGCTGTAGACGGCGACGGCGCCTCTCTCCGTTCCTGGAGGGAGGCGCCGTGCCAACCAATACACGCGGCGGAAGGCCCGAAGCCCCACGCCACGCTCTCCCACAAGCCCGTCCTCCGGAGGGATTTCCTAACTCCCCGCCCCCGCCTATCATTAGGGCGATCAGTGCGATGCCGGGTGGCCTCGCCGTTCCCACAACAGAGAGAGTTGACGATGAGACGACGTTCCCTCCGCGCGCTCATACCCGTGGCCATGTTGGTGCTCGCCGGCTTTGGCACCGCCTGCAGCAGTGATGATGACCCGGTGGATCCGCCCGTCGAGCCGGATCTATCGGGCTCGTACGAGCTGGTGTCCTTCACGCAGGCTGGGATTACGCTCGTACCGCCGATCGCGACCGGGACGCTCTCCATGACCGCCACGAGATACACCATCAGCATCACGCACCCGGATCCGGCCAATCCAACCGGCCCGCCGCTGACCACGGATGATTCCGGCACTTACGAGACGAGCGGGAACACCTGGACGCAGGAGTCGGATAACGCGGGCGGATTCCAGGGTGTCGGAACGTACACGCTCGTGGAAGGCACTCTCACGGTGGACGTGACCACTGTCGGTGTGCAGGTCCTGACGGTGTGGAACCTCACCAACTGAGTCGGGATCGATGGCCCTCCGGCGCCACGTCTCCCCGGATAGGATGAAACGGCGCGGTCGTGCCGATCGGATCGGCCTCGCGGCAGCCTCGCTGCTGATCAGTGCCGCCTGCCTCCAGGCCCAGGAGGCAGGCGGGGCCATCGAAGGACTGGTGCGCTCGGCGTCGGACAGTCTTCCCGTGCGCCAGGCAACGGTCCAGGTCGCGGGCACGCCCCTGGGCGTCTTGACCAGCGAGCAGGGGTCGTTTCGAATCGTCCGTATCGATCCCGGCACGTACACCCTTCGAATCACGGCGCCTGGTTACGAGCAGACGGCTCATCCGGACGTCGTCGTGACCGATGGAGAATCGGTCCGGGTCGTCGTGTACGTCCGGCCATCAGTGATCCGCGTTCCCGGCCTGGTGGTTACCGCGAGCCGCAGCCGGGAGCGTCCGGACGAGTCGCCCGTCAGCGTATCCGTGCTGGAGGGTCGAGAGCTGCAGCAGCGGAACGTCAACAACGTCGGAGAAGCCCTGCCGTTCGCCCAGGGGGTAGTGTCCAATGCCGGTCAGCTGGACATCCGGGGCGCATCTGGACTGTCGCGCGGCGTCGGCAGCAGGGTGCTCGTGCTGCTTGACGGGCACCGAATGATGAAAGGCGTCGGCTCGGAAGCCGACTTCGAGAAACTGCCCCTCATGGACGTCGAGCGGGTCGAGGTCGTCAAGGGCCCGCATTCTTCGCTCTACGGCACGGGTGCCCTCGGAGGCGTGGTCAACGTCATCACGGCGGTCCCCTCCGAGACGCCGGTGACACTCGTGCGCGCCTACCTGGGAGCCTACGACACCCCCTCCCGGTACCGTTTCACGGACGAGACGCTCAGCACGGCCGGGATTGGTGTGCAGCACTCGCGACGCATCGCCGGAGTGGGCACCACTCTGTTCCTGGGTAGCGACGGGTCCGAGGGGTTTCGCCAGAACGGCGGGTTTTCTCGCTGGCAGGCCCGTGTCAAGACGGTGTTCGGTCCTGACACTCAGCGCCCGATCGATGCCTTCGTGAACTGGACACAGCGCGACGCGGACGAGTTCTATACCTGGCTGTCCGAAGATCAGCCGCTGGAAGTGGAGCCGGAAGAACTCGGCGACTGGCTGAGCGAGACGGACCTTTCTGTCGGAGCGACGCTGCGTCCCGTGATGACGCAAAAGTCATCCCTGCAGATCCGACCGATCTTCGACTACAACGCGGTTCAGAACCACTTCCACGACAGCGACGACAGACACCACAGCTCACGTTTCGCAGCAGACGCCCAGTTCGACATCGCACCCTCCTTCGGCCAGTCCGTTACCACCGGAGTGGAGGCGTCGTGGACCGACCTGACGTCCAGCATCCTCGTGGTCGATCCTTCGATCGTGGACCTCGGCCTCTATGCGCAGGACGAGATCCGCCTCTCCGATCGACTGAGGGCGGTAGCGGGCCTGAGGTTCGATTATCACGGCGCGAGCTCGGCCGAGTCTGACTTCGTCGCGAGCCCGCGCGTCGGCCTGGTCTATCTGCCGTCCGATCCGGTGAGTGTCCGGGCCTCCATCAGCCGTGGATATCGAGCGCCGAGCGCCGCGGAGCAGTACACCGCGACGACTCAGTTCGGGTTCCGCGTCATTCCGAACCTCGCCCTGCGGGGAGAGAGGGCCTGGGCGGCCGAAGTCGGGACCACGGCACGCGTCGGGCAGTGGCTGCGGCTGGATGCCGCCTTGTTCTACAACAGGTTCCAGGACCTGATCGAGCCATCCCCCGTGTCCGGGCAGCTCTTCACGTTTCAGTTCCAGAACGTGGCCGAAGCCCGCGTAGCCGGAGTGGACGCAGGAGCTCAGGTGGGCCTGTTCCAGGATCAGCTCGGATTCAAGGCCAACTACCTGTTCCTCGATACGCGGGACGAGCGCACCGGAAATCCCCTTCCCTACCGATCGCCACACAATGTGACCCTGACGGCGTCAGTCTTCCGGGAGTTCCTGGCCGTTGATTTCCTGTTCCGCAGCGAGGTGGAAGCCGTCCTTGCCTATCCGCTCGACCCGCGCGGGCCGATTTCCGTCGTGGACGTCCGGCTGGCGTATCAGTTCGGGAACTGGGTGGTGATGGGCAAGATCGCCAATGTGCTGCAGAGCGAATACGTGGATATCCAGGAGCGCAATCCCGGCGCGAGCCGGATGTTCCGCCTCACGGTCATGCCCCGCTTCTAGGCGATTCCGTTTCTTCGTCGTCGGCCTGCGTACGACGGACCGATATGTAGCGTCGAAAGAACTCCTCCGTGGTCGCCAGCATTTCGGGCGTGAAGTCACCAGCCGGCGCTCGGTGCGCAGCGTCCAGGGCCTCGAGGAATACTCGCTCAGCGGCTTCCCCGACGCCCTTCACGCGCAAGCCGTCGAACCCTGCACGATTCGCCAGTTCGGCGACTCGCGGCGCCAGGGGCTCCAGGATCTCCAGGGTACGGCTCAGAGCTTCGTCATCGAACAGGAGCGCCGGTAGCACGGTCAGGGGCACCGCCCACCATGGCCGCCGAGGAACGTCGATGGCCCGCAGCTCGAACCAGCCCCGCGGTCTCACGTCCGGGAAAAGCGTGCCCAGGTGTGACTCCCAATCGACCTGATCCGGTGCCGCTTCGCCGGAACCGCTCCACCATTCACCGAACGGGAGCTCCGATGACGCAGCGATCGCGTCTCCCCGGTCATCCCGCCGGAACATCACGTGCGCCGCGAGGGCGAAGTCCAGGTAGTCCCGGGAGGGACTCCAGTCAGCCGCGGGACCGGTCGACAGGAGTACGCCCGTGCGGCTCGGGTCCGTGCGCCCCCAGAGCACGGTCCGCCCGCTCACGGACTCCGATCCCCGCTCCAGTTGCATCCGGGAGTTGGCAAACGACGCGCGAATCACGGGGCTCAGGAGGTTGGCCGCTCTCCACCGGCGGGTCCGCTGCCCGGGAGAACCGAGGTCGAGGTTGATCTGCATGGCAGCCGTGAGGCGCATCATGCGGGCGCCGCTCGGCCCGCGGCGTCGCAGGTAGGCGTCCATCGCCCGGTAGCGGGGCGATTCCAGCTGCAGCGGCACATCCTCCAGGTCGTGCCATGGATTCAGCCCGCGGCTCACCAACCTGACGCCACGCGCGTGCGCGGCCTCGCAGAGAGGATCCAGGGTCGCGACGACATCGGCGAGCACCGCAGCCGGCGTCTCCCGCGGAGCCGAACTGAACTCCAGTTGTCCGCCCGGCTCGAAGGTAATCCACCCTCCACTGCTCGTACGGAAGCGAACGTCCCGGGGCCCGCGGCGCTCCTCCCGAACCTCTCCGGAAGACCGTTCCCAGTCGCGAAGCAGGTCTACGAGTGAGGGGGCCCCGTTCACGCTCTCGAACAATCGAACGACTCCGGGCTTCGGTCCCTCCGTAACCGGAATGAGCTCGATCTCCGCGCCGACGAGGTCGGGTCCACCGGACGGGCGCGGAGGGCTGAAGAGGGCTTCGACGTCCCGTCGCATTCGTCGGGCCGAGAGGCCGTTCACCACGTGAGGATCCTCAGCCGAGCGCTCGCGCCAGGGCCAGAGCGAAGCGATCGGATTCGTCCGTACACCACGACTCGACCCGCAGGCCCGAGGCTTCCAGCAATCCCACCGCGGACTCTCGCGTGTACTTGTGACTGAGCTCAGTCCGAATCGTTTCTCCGGCGGCGAACGAAACGTCCAGTCCGATCGACTGTATCCGGACGCTCTGCTCCACTGCCGATTCGAGGTGCATTTCGATCCTCGAGTTCCCGGCGTTCCATACCGCCCGGTGCCGGAACATCTCCAGGTCGAACGAAGCCCCCAGGTCACGGTTCAGCACTCTGAGCACGTTCAGATTGAACTTCGCCGTCACGCCTGCCTCGTCGTCGTAGGCGCGCTCCAGAAGGACCACGTCCTTGACGAGGTCGAAGCCGACCAGGAAAGCGTCCGCAGCGGTCATCTCTTTCCGGATCGAGGTCAGGAACGCGGTGGCCTGCACGGGTTCCAGGTTCCCGATCGTCGATCCGAGAAAGGCCATCAGTCGTCGGCGTCCCGGGAATGGCAGGTCCCTAGGACGCTCGAAGTCACCGATCACCCCTTCGACCCTGATGTCGGGATAGTCTCGAATCAGGGTGTCCGCCGCGTGGCGCGAGGCCTGAGCGCTCACATCCACCGGCCCGTAGCCCTCGAGAAGTCCGCGCTCGAGCATGGCATCGAGCAGGATGCGGGTCTTCCTGGCCGCCCCGGAGCCGAACTCCACGAGCACCCGTGGCCGAACCGCCTCGACGAAGCGCCCCGCCTCCCGTTCCAGAATCTCGGTTTCGGCCCGCGTCAGGTAGTACTGGGGCAGACGGGTGATCATCTCGAACAGGTGCGAGCCCCGGGCATCGTAGAAGTACTTGGACGGCAGGGTCTTGGGGGTGGATGAGAGGCCGGCCCTCGCGTCCCCCGCCAGGTCGTAGGGACTCGCGTGCTCGCGCAGCGTGTTACGGAGAACGATCCGCGACCCGGCCGTATCCCCGGTCACCGGGCCGGCCCACGCGCGAGACGGAATCCGGCGAAGATCTGGCGGCGAATCGGATAGTCCCAGTTTCGGAACGTGTTGCGGGCGACAGCTCCGTCCGCGGCCCAGGAGGCGCCCCTCAGCACGACATACTCGTCCCCGAAGAACACGGCCGAGTACTCGTCGTACGGATACGCCCTGAAGCCGGGGTATCCCCGGAAGCTGGAAGACGTCCACTCCCACGTATCGCCGAGCATCTGCTCGCACCCCACAGGGCTGCGACCCACGGGGAACGCGCCGACCGGAGCGACCCCGAACGCCGCCCCATCGAGGTTGGCGTGTTCGGCAGCCGGGGGCCGATCCCCCCACGGATAGGGATGCGCTTCTCCCGAGTCGGGGTCCCACGCCGCCGCTTTCTCCCATTCCGCCTCGGTCGGCAGCCTCGCCCCGCAGAACCGGGCATAAGCCTCGGCTTCGTAGTGACAGACGTGGATCACGGGATCGTTCGCCCGAAGGGGCTCTGAGCCCAGCGACGTGATCCGCTCCCAGGCAGCTGTCCCTCCCGTGCGGGCCGCCTCCGCCGCTCCCCTGGAGGACAGCAGGCCGCTGAACGCGGTGGGACGCCAGTACTGCGGCGCCGCCAGGCCCACCGTCTCTTTCCAGTTCCGCCCGGCTTCCGTCCACAGCGCTGGATCGTCGTACCCGCCGGACGCCATGAACTCGAGGTACTCGCCGTTGGTGACCGGGAAGCGACCCATCTCGAAAGCGCCGGTGCTGGCCGTGTGACGCGGGAGTTCGTTGTCGTAGGCGAACGGCCCGGTTGGGGCCCCCATCTCGAACGATCCCGCCGGAACGTCGATCATTTCGCCCACGGCCACCGGGCCCGGCGACCCGAACTGCCTGCGCGAGACCGGCACGTAGGGCTCGCTCTCCATCAACGAGATGGTCTGAAGCATGGTCTCCTGGTGCTGGGCCTCGTGCTCCCGGACCAGCTCGTACACGAATCCACTCTCCAGGAGCCGGTTTCTCGATCCGGACAGGTCCGCCCGCCGCAGCGTGTCCAATGTCCGGCTCCGCACATCCTTGAGCCGCGCCAGGACCGCGGCGCGGTCCGGAAGATCGAGCTCACCGCGACGTG
>JAUVPT010000066.1 GCA_030598525.1 Gemmatimonadota bacterium | reverse complement strand
GGTGAACGGGATGACGAACGAGATCAGACAACGGATGAGGCGCACGCTGGGCGCTGCTCTACTGGCCAGCGGGCTGATGCTGGCGTCGGCTGGACAGCTCCAGGGACAGGTCGGAGTGGCGGCAGATAGGTGCCCCGATGGCCTTGAGCCTCGGGGAACGATTGGAATCTCAAGCCTGGAGTGCACGAATTGTCGACTGTCGACCGAGGGTGGCGTGAGGGTCTGGAACTTCAGTTCGGAGCCTATCGTGCGGACCGTGAAGCCGGACTCGCCGGCGGACGGCAAGATTCGTGAGGGCGACGCGATCGTCGCGGTGGACGGGCATCTGATTACGACCGGGGAGGGCGGGCGAAGGCTCGGCAACATGGTGCCGGGCGAGGCAGTGTCGGTCGTCGTACGCAGCGGGAATCGCGAACGGACCGTCGTGGTGATCTCAGACTCCGAGTGCCCCCGAAGTGGCGGGTACGCGGCGGCACCGGCCCTGGCTGCGGTACCTGCCGTGCCAGGCGCCCCGGCCCCCGAAGCGGCCGTGAGCGTGGGTGTGTCCGCAGCGGTTCCCAGAGCTGCCGTGGCCCCGCGGGCATACGCGGCGCCGGCGACCGGGGTGGCCGTGGCGGTCGGACCTGTGCCGCGTCCCACGTATACGTTGCTGCCGTCCGGCTGGTTCGGGTTCGGGATCCAGTGCACGAACTGTCGGTGGAGCGTAGAGGAGGGGACCGGCCAGTCCGAGTGGGAGTTCAGCGCCCCACCGGAGATCAGTTCGATCCAGGATGGGAGTCCCGCGGCTGCGGCCGGCTTGAGGCGGGGTGACGTGCTGTTGGAGATCGACGGTGAGCCTCTGGCGAGTCGCGAGGGTGGCCGGCGATTCGGTTCGGTCGAACCCGGTGAAACGGTCCGGTGGACATACCGGCGCGGCGGCGAGACTCAGACCACTACCGCGACGGCGGGTCGGAGACCGAACATGCCGGCACCCCCACCGCCCGAACCGGATGCGGAGCCGACGGCGTACAGCGGTCAGCTCGCCCCGGCCTATGCGATCGGCGCCGCGAGTAAGCTCCGCTATTCGGGCCTGGTCGGAGAGACCAGCGTCGAAGTAAGGGGAACCGGTTCGGTGGTCGTGAACATCATCGAGCCCGGACGCGAGATCGAGATCGTGACCTCTGATTCGCGTACCAGGATCCGGCTGGACAACCCGAAGTAGGGCCAGGAATCACGCACCGGCGATGTGACACCCTGTCACCCCCGGGCCGCCTGGCGTCGACAACATGACGCTGTGGCTGTCCGGGGATCGGTGCGTCCGGGGGCCTGAACCCCGGTGAGCCTACGGGCCAGTAGCGACGCAACTTCTTTTTTTACAATCGATTACAGGGTTATCGGGCAGAATCCTGCGGAGCGAGTCGTTCTTCGGCGCCAGCCGCACGACTCTTGCTCCTTTCAAATAGATTGGAGCGCCTCGTTCCGGAGGCGCGACACTCCGTTGATCCGGGAGCGGACCCATGCGCAACCCAGTGCGTTTCATCGCGGCCCTCATGGTTGCGGTCCTCGTCACGCCCGCACTTCTGACGGCCCAGTCGGAGGCAGACGCGGACGAACGCCAGGCGTTCTTCGACGAGATCCAGGCCCCGAACTGGCTGGGCACGGACATCGACCACACGCCGATCAAGAAGCAGCGTGGCGGAAGCTGCTGGAGCTTCTCGACCGTGGCGTTCCTCGAGTCCGAGGTGCTGCGGACGAACGAGGATGTCGTGGCGGCCCTCGCGGAGGCCAAGGAACAGCTCGACCTGTCAGAGTACTACGTCGTCTACTGGGCATACGTCGAGAAGGCCCGCGAGTACGCACGTCGGAACGGAGAAAACGCACGCTTCACGGACGGGGGATTGAGCCACGACGTGACATGGATCGTCCAGAAGTATGGTATCGTCCCGGAGGCCGACTTCGCCGTGGTCGAGGACTATGGGGCCATGCGCGCCGAGCTCAACGAGGTGTTGAAGGCCCACAAGGAGAGCGGCGACTGGACCGAGGATGTCGTGGTGGCCGAGATCCGCGAGGTCCTGGATCGCCATCTCGCACCCCCACCCGAAACGATCACGGTGGCCGGCCAGGTCATGACGCCGATCGAGTACGCGACCGAGTACCTGGCCCTCGATCCCACCGCTTACTGGGAGATTACGTCTTATACGGATGTCCCGTTCTATGGGCGCGGAGAGCTCGACGTCCCGGACAACTGGTGGGACTATGACGGCTACTACAATCTTCCTCTGGACGATTACATGCAGACGATCAACCGGGCGCTCGACGCGGGCTACCCGGTGGTGATCGACACGGACTGGGGTGACAAGGGAGCCTCCTGGAACGGCGCCGGAATCGCCGTCATTCATCCGGACCAGCTCGCCGACGCCGTGATCGACCAGGAGTCGCGGCAGCTCGACTTCGCTGAAGGCAGAACCACCGACGACCATCTCGTGCTGGCCGTGGACCACCGGGTGGTGGACGGCGTGGACTGGTACCTGATCAAGAACTCACATGGGACCAGTTCCGGCCGCCGCGGCTACGTGTGGATCCGAGGCGACTGGATGGCCATGCGGGTGCTGGCTTACATGGTGCACCCGGACGCTCTCGACCCGAACGTCGTAGACCAATTCGGGGGCGACCGCTAGTCGATCTTCCTTCCGGGGCGCGCGACGAATCGATCGCGTGTCTCCGGTGTAGTGAACAGCATAGGGATGACCCACCCAAGGAGGTAGGCATGCTCCAGCTCATAGGCATCCCACTCATCGTCGCCGCGTGGGCGATACCGATCCTGTTCGTCCTGACCCTGGGTTTCCTGTTCAGCCTGGCCGTGTTCCGGCCCCTGTTCCTGGCGTGGTCCCACGCCTGGGATGCGGCTGCTGGATGGGTGAATCGGGAAGTGCAGGGGGTGGCCGAGTGGGCCCTTTCGCGCACCTACGTGTACGCGGTCCGGCACACACGCCAGGACTGAGCGCCTGAGAAGAAGAGCGTGTGTGTTCCGCCCCGCCGGCTCCTGGCGAGCCGGCGGGGAACTCAAGCCCACGACGCCGTGCCACCCTCCGTTCTGAGCCATTCCTGACAGGCCTTCACGATGGGTACTTAAGTACGATTGTCGCTTATTCGGATATTCATATTTTTGTTCTTGTGAAATAAATCACGACTACGGCCGTCCGGCGTTTCGAGTGCCTGGCGGCTTTTCACGGGGAATGAGTATCCGGTTTTCCGGATACGCGGAAACAGGTGACGCGGCATGATTACCGATCCGCAGGATCTCAAGCGAGCTGCCCGGGTCTTCAAGGCGCTCTCGCACCCCGGCCGGCTCGAGATCGCGTGTCTTCTCGGATCTGGCCTGTACACGACGCAGCGCGACCTGATCGAGAAGCTCGGGTGGCCACAGTCCACGGTCGCTCGTCACGTGGGCGCGCTGCGTTCGGGTGGCCTGGTGATCGCTCGCAGATGCGGCACCGAAGTGCACCTCGAGCTCGTCGAGCCCGTCGCACACCAGCTGATGGACACGGTGTGCGAGTGGGTGCACCCGGAGACCGGAGAACACTTCACCCACAGGCTCAGTGAGCACCCGGGAGTGGTGGGCCATGAAGCGTAGACAGTTCATCCGCGTCGGCGGGTATGGCGCCGCGGGCGCCGCCGTGGCCGGCGGACTGACGACCGACTGGTACGGTCGATATGGAAATCCGACAGCGGACCCGGGGACGGACGGAGACCGGGTCGTTCCCTCTTTCTGCGAGTTGTGTTTCTGGAAGTGCGGGATCCTGGCGCATGTGAAAGACGGCCGGGTCACCAAGATCAAGGGGAATCCGAAGGACCCCCTCTCGAACGGGCACCTGTGCCCACGCGGAGCCGGCGGTACCGGCCTGCTGTATGATCCCGATCGTCTCAAGAAGCCGATGATCCGCCGCGATGTACGCGGTTCACAGGTCTTCGAGGACGTGTCGTGGGACGATGCCCTGGGCGTCGTGGCCGAGAACTTCGAGCGCATCAAGGCGGAGCACGGTGCGGCAGCGCTCGCGCTGTTCTCACACGGCTACGGCGGGAGTTGGATGAAGCACCTGGTCAAGGCGCACGGCTCGCCGAACATCGCCGCGCCTTCGTACGCCCAATGCCGCGGCCCGAGAGAGGTCGGGTTCGATCTCACGTTCGGAGCCGGCGTCGGGTCCCCCGAGAATACCGACATCCGAAACGCTCGCTGCCTCGTCCTGATCGGCAGCCACCTGGGCGAGAACATGCACAACACGCAGGTGCAGGATTTCGCGGACGCGATCCGGAACGAGGCGGACATCATCACGGTGGATCCGCGATACTCGGTCGCCGCCTCGAAATCGCGCTGGTGGCTTCCGATCAAGCCTGGCACGGACACCGCCCTGCTGCTTGCGTGGATGAACGTGATCATCGGCGAGGAGCTGTACGACCGCGACTACATCGAGCGGTACGCGTACGGGTTCGAGCAACTCGCGGAGCACGTGAAGGCGTTCACTCCCGAGTGGGCCTACCCGCGCACCGGCATAGAGCCCGACGTGATCCGACGCACCGCCCGGGCCATGGGGGCCGCCCGCCCCGCGACCCTGGTCCACCCGGGCCGGCATGTCACGTGGTATGGCGACGACACGCAGCGGTCTCGCGCGATCGCGCTCCTGAACGCGCTCCTCGGTTCGTGGGGCCGGAAGGGCGGGTTCTTCGTTCCGTCGCAGATCCAATTGCCTCCGTACGAGTATCCGGGATACCTGAAGCCGGATGCGCAGGCAGCCGACAGGCCTGCGCCGAGCGACTACCCTCTCGGTGACCAGGTACTCGCGCAGGGCGTATGTGATGCGGCGATCACCGGAGTGCGTGGAGACTCGGCGATCAAGGCCTGGATGGTGTACGGCTCCAATCTGCCCACCACGCTGCCCGACCCGGAGAATACCTACAAGGCCATACAGGAACTGGACTTCCTGGTCACCGTGGACGTGCTTCCGGCCGAAATCGTGGGCTGGTCGGACGTGGTCCTGCCCGAGGCGACCTACCTCGAGCGGTGCGACGAGCTGTACAACCCGTGGTGGCGCGAACCTTATGTCGCGGTGCGGCAAGAGGTCGTTCCTCCGATGTACGACAGCAAGCCGGGCTGGTGGATGGCCCGCGAGCTCGGCAAGCGCATCGGGCTTCCCGAGTTCTTCCCGTGGAAGGACTCGATCGAGTACGCAAAGACGAGGCTCGAGGCCGCCGGACTCGACTGCGAGGTCATGAAAGAGCAGGGAGTGATCCGCGGGAAACCCGGTCCCCTCTACTTCGAGGAAGGCGCCGTTCCCGAGTTCTACACGGACTCGGGTAAGATCGAGCTGTACTCGCCGAAGCTCGCCGCACTCGGCTTCGACCCCATGCCGACCTACGACCACTCGAAGCTCGAGGAGCCACCCGAGGGCTATTACCGCCTCCTGTTCGGGCGCGCGCCCGTACACACGTTCGGCCGCACGACGAACAACCGGCTTCTCTCGGAGGTCTACCGGGAAAACGAGGTGTGGGTGAATCGCGACGTGGCCCGCCGGTGGGGCCTGGAGGACGGCGAGCGTGTCTACCTGCAGAACCAGGACGGCAAGCGCTCCAGCTTCTCCGCCCCGGTCAAGGTGACCGGCCGCATCCGCCCCGACGCCGTGTACGTCGTACACGGATATGGGCGCCGGGCGCCCAAGCTCCGCTTCGTTCATGGGAAGGGAATCGATGACAACGAGCTGATCACCCGCTACAAGGTCGATCCGATCATGGGCGGGACCGGCATGAACGTGAACTTCGTGACTTTCCTCCGGGCGGCAGACGTGGTGGAGGACGAACCGGCGGTCGATGAGCCGGTCGTGGTGGCCGAGGAGGTAGTGGCATGAGCGCGGTCAGCTACGGCATGGTCGTCGACACGCGAACCTGCGTGGCCTGTGCGGCCTGCGTCATCGCCTGCAAGACCGAGAACGACGTGGCGGAGGGGTTCTCGCGCGACTGGATCTTCACGGCGACCTCGGGCTCGTTCCCGAATCTGGCCATGGAGATTCGGTCCGAGCGCTGCAATCACTGCGAGGATGCACCCTGCGTGTCGGTGTGTCCGACGGGCGCCTCGCACTACGGTCCTGGCGGCACCGTCCAGGTCACCGAGTCGAAGTGCACCGGCTGCAAGGCGTGCATCGCGGCATGCCCGTACGACGCGAGGTTCATCGATCCGCGCACCGGGGCGATCGACAAGTGCACATTCTGCGTGCACCGGGTCGAGAACGGGACGCCGACGACGGCGTGCCAGGAGGTCTGCCCCACGAAGAGCATCTATTTCGGGGACCTGAACGACCCCGAGAGCGAAGTGTCCCGGGTGCTGAGGGTGCGCGAGGCGTACGCGCTTCTGCCTGACGCCGGGACCCGTCCCAAGCACTTCTTCCTGAAGTGACAGACAGATGCAAGAGACGACTTCGACGCGCGTAAACGCGCTCATAGACCCGAGCATGCACATCTGGCACTACGAGGTGCCGGTGTACCTGTTCCTGGGCGGCCTGGTGGCGGGACTGATGGTGATCGCCGGACTGTGGACGCTGCGTGATCCCGACAGACCGCGGTCCCGCGCCCTGCAGCTGCTGCCGTGGGCGGCGCCCGTGCTGATCAGCGTGGGGATGCTGTTCCTGTGGCTCGACCTGGAGAACCCGTTCAACGCCTTCCGGTTCTACTTCACTTTCGAACTGACCTCGCCCATGTCCTGGGGCTCGTGGATCTTGCTCGGCGTATATCCGGCTTCGATCCTGTTGGCGTGGGTTTCGACCCCGACCGATCTCAGGGACCGGTGGCTCGCGCGACTCGAACGGG
Organism: Gemmatimonadota bacterium; assembly: GCA_030598525.1. Lineage (GTDB taxonomy): Bacteria > Gemmatimonadota > Gemmatimonadetes > Palauibacterales > Palauibacteraceae > Benthicola. The sequence goes on along the minus strand of JAUVPT010000066.1, from coordinate 870 downwards.
TGCCGGGTCTCGGCAGGCTGGACGCGTGGGTCAGCGCACACGTGCCGCTGCTCGCGACCCTCAACATCTTGCTTGGCGCGGCTCTGGGTATCTACACGGGCGTTCTGCTAGGGACGATGGCCGCACGCCCCCTGTGGAACTCGGCCATACTCGGCCCGCTCTTCCTCGTGTCCGGCCTGAGCACCGGCGCGGCATTCATGATGCTGTATCGACTCGAGCGGCGGGAGAAAGAGTTGCTCAGCCGGGTGGACATGGGCCTCATCTCGGTCGAGCTGCTGCTTCTCGCCCTGTGGATGATCGGCCTCGCGGCAGGCGGCGCGGCCTCCCGGGCCGGACTTCATACGATCATGGGCGGTCCCTACACGGCGGCGTTCTGGACCCTGGTCGTGGCCCTCGGTCTGCTCACCCCGCTGGTCGGGGAGTGGATCGAGCACCGGCACTCCGCGGTCCCGGCCCGCCTCACGGCGGTGCTGGTGCTGGTCGGCGGACTCGCCCTTCGTTGGATCATCGTCTATGCAGGACAGCATTCCGGTTGGGTCAGCGACCTGGCCTCGCGATAGAGGAGAACGGGAGATGGAAGCAAGGAGATACTGGAACCCGTACGTGGCAGGGGTCCTGCTGGGCCTCACGCTGCTGGCGACGTTCCTGGTGGTCGGAAACGGCCTGGGCGCCAGCGCGCTGCCGAAGCGGGCGCTCGCCCTCGCGGCCCACGAGGTGGTACCAGCCTGGACGGAGGCCAACCCTGCGATCGGCGGCTACGTGGCGGACGGCCAGAACCCGCTCCGCAACTGGTTGGTGATCGAGGTGGTCGGGGTCGTGATCGGGGGCCTCCTGGGCGCCATGAGCGCCGGCCGGTTCCAGGTGAAGGTG
>JAUVPT010000102.1 GCA_030598525.1 Gemmatimonadota bacterium | reverse complement strand
TCGAGCTCGGGACCGGGCCGTCGTCCACCCGGAATCACTGCCTGCAGCGAGCCGAGTGGCTGGCGTACTCGAATGCCCGCCTCCTCACGTGCCGCCCGGCCCAGGGTCGACAGGCGTCGAACATCGTCCATCCGACGCTCCAGGTCCTCGTCGCGGAGGCCTGCCGGTTCCGGGAAATCCGCCAGGTGCGCGGACCGACCCGTCAGTTGCCGGTGGAGCCAGTCAGACAGAAACGGCGAGATCGGGGCCAGGACCAGTGCAGTCGTCGCCAGAGCGGAATGAAGGGTCGCGAATGCGTCCGCCGTTCCCTGAATCGCACCGTCACCCGAATCGCCCCCGCCGGTGGCCCAGAATCGGTCCCGGCTCTGGCGTACGTACCAGTTCGACAGGTCGTCGAGGACGAATGTCGCCAAACGCCGTGCCGCCCGCGTAAGGTCGTACGCCTCGAAGTCCCCTCTTACGGATGACACGAGATCATCGAGGCGGCTCAGAAGCCATCGGTCGATCGATGCCCGGGACTCGATGGCCGAGGTTCCGGAAGCGTCGTGATTCCAACCCTCGAACTCGGAGTACATCGCGAAGAACCGATACGTGCTGCGCAGCGTGTCGAACAGCTTTCGGTTCGTCTCCTTCAGGGCCTCTCCATCCCACTTCTTGGGCAGCCACGGGTTGCTCGACGAGAGCAAGTAGAAGCGCGTTGCGTCCGCTCCGTGCTCGGACACGGTTTCCCACGGGTCTACGACGTTGCCCTTCGACTTGGACATCTTCTGACCCTCTTCGTCAAGGATCAGATCGTTGACGATGACGCTGCGGTAGGAGGGTGCGTCGAATACCAGTGTGGAAATCGCCAGCAGCGAGTAGAACCAGCCGCGGGTCTGGTCCACTCCCTCGGCGATGAAGTGAGCCGGGAAGTGCGCCTCGAAGGCGTCCTCGTTCTCGAACGGGTAGTGCCACTGGGCAAAGGGCATCGAGCCCGAGTCGAACCACGCATCCAGCACCTGGGGCACCCGCCGGACGGTTCCACGGCACGCCTCCTCGCTGCAGGCCCAGGTCAATTCGTCGATCTCCGGGCGGTGCGGATCGAAGCCCGCGGGCATCTCACCCGCCCGGCTTGCCAACTCGCCCAGTGATCCGACGACCTGCACGTGCGCGGGATCGGAATCGCACACCCAGATCGGGAGCGGGGTCCCCCAGTACCGGTCACGCGAGATAGCCCAATCCACGTTGCCCGAGAGCCATTCTCCCATTCGTCCGGACCCGATCTCCGGCGGATGCCAGTCGACCGATGCGTTGTGCTCCAGGAGCCGGTCCTGCACCGCGGTAGTGCGGATGTACCAGGAGTCCCGGGCCATGTACAGGAGGGCGCTGTCACAGCGCCAGCAGTGCGGATAGCTATGCTCATACATCTGCCTGCGATACAGGAGATCCGCGTCGGCGAGACCGTCGATGATCAGGCGATCCGTCTCGGGATCCTTGACGAACCGGCCGGCGAGACCACCGGGCACCCGGTCCACGAACCGTCCATCCGGATCCACGGTGTGCACCATGGGAAGATCTTCCCGGGCACCGAGCGTGAAGTCATCCTCGCCGTACATCACCGCGGTGTGAACGACCCCCGTACCATCGTCGGTCGTCACGAAATCGGCTGCCAGGACCGTCCAGGCCGCGGTGCTGTCCTCTGCCTCGACGGCGCCCGGAAACAGCGGTTGGTAGCGTCTCCCCACCAGGTCGGCGCCCGGAATTACTTCGACGATGTCATACGGGTGCCGAAGCACGTCCGGGGCGAGGACCGAGGCGACGATCAACTCCTCGCCGGGGCTGGCACCCCTGGGAAACGCCCCTTCCCCGTCCTGCGACTCGCGGACCCGCACCCGCAGGTAGTCGATTCCCTCTCCGACGGCCACCGCCACGTTGCCCGGAAGCGTCCATGGGGTCGTGGTCCAGCTGAGGATAGACGCGCCACCAGGATCATCCTCGAGCCTGAACTTCACGTACACCGAGGGCTCGGAGACGACCCGGTAGCCCTGCGCCACTTCATGGCTGGAAAGACCGGTTCCGCACCGGGGACAGTAGGGAAGGACCTTGTATCCCTTGTACAGGTGCCCCTTCCGATGGATCTCGGCCAGGGCCCACCAGACGGACTCGATGTACTCCGGCGTACAGGTGACGTAGGCGTTGTCGTAGTCGAGCCAGTATCCGATCCGCCGCGACAGCCGCTCCCAATCTTCCTTGTAGGTGAACAGGTTTTCCCTGCATACCTGGTTGAAGCGGGCGATCCCCATGCGCTCTATCTCGGGCTTCCCCGAGATCCCGAGTTGCTTCTCGGCCTCGATCTCGACGGGCAGGCCGTGCGTGTCCCAACCGGCGATCCGTGTCACGTGCCACCCCGCCATCGCCCGGTATCTGGCCACGGTATCCTTGATGGTGCGCGCCAGCAGGTGATGGACGCCCGGCCTTCCGTTCGCCGTCGGCGGGCCCTCGTAGAACACGAACTCAGGTGCGTCACGCCGCGCCTCGAGACCACGGTGAAACGTGTCCTCGGCCTCCCAGGCCTCCAGGACCTCGTTCTCCAGCTCGGCTATGCTCTCGGGAAGCGGGCGATAGCTCATCTGTGGTGGGACTCCGGTCTTCGGGTGGTCACACGCGAGTCAGCACAGCTCGTACGAGGCTCGTGAGCCGGGGTTCCGATCACTCGTCTTCCCCGCCGTCCTCTTCGGGCACCTCGGGCTCTTCCACGACCTCGGGTGAGCCCTCCAGCCGCGCTTCCTCGTAGGACACCTCCGCCAGGAACCGGTCCAGGAGCGAGCGCATCCCGCGCAGAAAACTGGCCCGGCGGGCGTTCAGATCCGCGAGGGCACGCTCGGAATCCTCGGCCGACCGCCTGGCGTCACCCACCAGCTTCTCCGCCTGTTGATCCGCTTCCTGTATCCTCAGGCCCGCTTGTTTCTCGGCCTGCAGGCGGGCCTCCTCCCGGAGCTCCTGGGCGGCGATCAGAGCCTCGTTGAGTGCCCGATCCCGCTCCTCGAAGCCGCCGAGGCGTTCACGAAGGAGCGTCACTTGCTCCTTCAGTCGCACTTCATCCTGTACCGCCTCCTCGAAGCGATCCGCCACCAGGTCCAGAAAGGCGTCCACTTGAGCGGGATCGTAGCCGCGCACCGTACGGCGCAGGTCGTCCTTCTTCTTCCGAACATCCAGCGGAGTCAGATCCATCGTCCCTCCGGTCTCTCTCCCAACAGCACTGTCCCGAGGCGGACCTCCGTGCTGCCCTCCTCAACGGCGATCTCAAAGTCGTTGCTCATTCCCATCGACAGCGTCCGCCCATCGAAACCCGGCAATTCGGCCTGGCAGCGGGCCAGGCACTCTCGAGCGGTCGTGAACGTCCGCCTGAGCACCCGTTCTTCGGTCGTGAAAGGCGCCATCGTCATCAGCCCCTGGACCCGGATATGTCCCAGGTTCAGCATCTCACCGATGGCGTCGACCAACTGCGCGGGATCCATCCCGCTCTTCTGCTCCTCCCCACCCGCATTCACCTGGGCCAGTATCGGAATGCTCGGCCGCTCCGCCTTCTCCGCCTCGGAGTGCAGACGACGGGCGAGGCGCACCGAATCGACCGATTCGATGACGTCGAACGTCTGGATCGCCCGGCCGGCCTTGTTTCGCTGCAGGTGCCCGACCATGTGCCACCGGACTCCCGCCCGGCCGAGTTCCGCGAGCTTCGTTTCGGCTTCGGCGACACGGTTCTCTCCAATCGCCTCGAACCCCGCACGGGCCACTGCCTCCAGGACTCCGGTAGGGTGCCCCTTGGTGATCGGGAGCACGAACACGTCAAATCCGGAACGTCCGGATCGCTCGGCCGCTCGTGCAATGGTCTCCCGGATCTCGAGGGCCCGGTCCCTGATCTGCTTTTCATTCACGGCGGGAGTCTACCGCCGGCCACGTGGAGCGGCAACGGATGCGCCAGTCGCCGTGTGCCTGAGACCGGCCACCAAAACAAAGAGCCGCCCGCCAGAAGGCGAGCGGCTCACGCTACTGCTGCCCGAGAGGTCGCGCGCCTATCGCGAAACGCTGAAGTCGATGGGCTGCGCGATCCACACTCCGACCGCCTTGTCTCGGTTCATGGCCGGTGAGAAATCCATCTGCTCGACGATCTGGGCCGCCGCGTTATCCAGCGCCGGATACCCACTGGATGTGTGAATCTGTGACCGCTCGGCAGAGCCACCCTCGTCCACGAACACCCAGAGGAGAACACGACCGCCGATGCCGGCCTCCTTCAGCATCGGAGGATAGAGGCGCTCCAGCAGCTGCTGGATCTCCCGGCCATTCCTCAGTCTCGGCTCCACGTCGCGCGCGATGTACGACGGCGTGGCGGAAGGGTCCGCTCCAGCGGGCGGCGGCGGAAGATTCTCGACCGGGTTGTCCTCGAACGTGGTCGGTGCGATGGTGATGTCCTCGCTGACCTCCGCGGCCGCCACGCGCGGCGTGGCCGGGCGAGCGATCTGCTCGGGGGGCGGCGGAATCTTCACCTCTGGCGGCAACTCGATGGCCGAGAGCTCCTCGCTCACGCTGCCGAGATCGGCCGCCTCCAACTGTGGAAAGAACTCGAATACCGCGAAGTGAAAAGCGGTTGCCAGGATTACGCCGAGATACGTCAGCGCCGAGTAGCTCTGCTTGAACCGGTCGTTGGCCGGCAGGAAGGCGGCAGCGCTCGCGCGCTTGGCTGCCCTGGCCTTCTTGATCTCGTCGCGGGACGTAATCTTTTGTTCGTCGTGTGGGTTCACGAGACTACCTCCTGGCTCTCTGGACCCGCTGCTCCACCCGGGTCGCGAACGTCACCCGAACGGCGCCCGACGCCTGAAGCTGCTCCGTAATCGTGTTGATCTGGTTGTACGGCACGTCCCGGTCGCCCCGGATCGCCACCACCAGCTCCCGGTTCTCCGCATAGATCGGTCGCACGATATCCGCGATGTTGTCGTACGGTACGATCTGGTCGTTGATGTAGACGGTCCCGTCCGGCTCCACCCAGATGTGGAGGATGTTCTTCCGCTTCTCGTCGATCTTCTCGGTGGACTCTGCCGTCGTCCACTCGATGTTCCGCTTCTTCTCTTTGCGGAACACGGTCGAGACCATAAAGAAGATCAGCAGCAGGAACGCGATGTCGGCCATCGACGACGATGGAATGTCACTGCTCGCACCCGACTTGCGTTTGAATCCCTTCTTGCTGGACATGCCCTACTCCTCGAGAATCTGCAGCGAGATGCGCTCGGCCCCCGCCTTCTTGACCTCGTCCAGCACATTCACCATGTGCCGGTACGCCGCGTTCGGATCCGTCTTCACGGCCGCGATCAGGTTGCTGTTCTGAGCCAGCTCCTGCCTGAGGATGATCTCGACCTGGCGATACTGGACGACTTGCTCCTGCTCGCTCTCGCCACGCTTCACGACTACGGACCCGTCGGGCCGGACGATGAAGAAGATCAGATTCTTGGCCGACACGTCCTGTTCCTCTGACTGTTCCGGAAGGACGATCGGCAAGCCCTTCTCTTCGTTGAACACCGTAGTGGTCAGGAAGAACACGAGAAGCAGGAAGGCGATGTCCGCCATCGAGGCTGTCGGGATCTCGTCCGACACCCGCTGCTTGCGATTCAGAATCGGCATGTTCCATCCACCTCGCTTTGCGGCGTGAACGCCATCAGGCCTGGCCCGTACCCGTCGCCTGGGCGCGCCTTCGAGCTTCGGCGTTCCAGATCAGGTCGAGGACCGCCTGGGCGCCCTTCTCCATGTCCATGATCAGCGTGTCGATACGGCTGACGAACCAGTTATAGAAGATGTTCACCGGAATGGCGATGGCCAGTCCGGAGGCCGTCGTGATCAGGGCAACCTTGATGCCCGAAGCGACCAGGGTCGGCTCGACCTGTCCCGCGGCTTCGATGGCGGCGAAGGCCGCGATCATGCCGATCACCGTGCCCAGGAAGCCCAGCATGGGCGCCACGTTCGCGATGGTCGCCAGGACGTTCATGCCCCGTTCGAGAAAATCGAGCTCGATATTGCCCGTAGTGGAGATCGCCTTCTCGATGTCCTTGCCCGTCTGCTGATCCTTCACCCGCGTGAGGCCGGATACGAGAATGGCAGCTACCGGGCCTCGCGTCTCGCGAGCCGTCTGCATGGCTTCATCCAGCCGGCCCGTAGTACCCAGCTCCTCGATGGTCTTCAGGAGTTTCTGGGAATCCACGTGCGCCACCCGGAG
>JAUVPT010000097.1 GCA_030598525.1 Gemmatimonadota bacterium | reverse complement strand
TCGGGGTGGATGGCCGGCAGGACCTTGTTGCCGTCAACCTGGCGGCAGTGGATACTCCGGACTGGCGCGGCGGAAGATAGGCCCCACGCGCTTCCCGGTACAAGGGCATGGAAGCAAGCAAACTGGAGTCAGTCCCATGAAATCGCATACGCGGTACCTGACGATGAACGTTCCGGCACGCATGGATTTCGTGAATATCACGGCCGACGTTGAAGCGGAGATCCGCGCGAGTGGGGTGAGGGAGGGCCTTTGCCTGATCAACGCGATGCATATCACGGCCAGCGTCTTTATCAATGACAACGAGTCAGGCCTGCACCGCGACTATCGGAAGTGGCTCGAGGAACTCGCGCCCTTCGACGCAAGCCCGGACAGGTATCACCACAATCGCACGGGCGAGGACAACGCCGACGCTCACCACAAGAGGCAGATCATGGGACGTGAAGTCGTGGTCGCCATCACGGAGGGGAAGCTGGACTTCGGTCCGTGGGAGACGATCTTCTACGGCGAGTTCGACGGCCGGCGCCCCAAGCGTGTCCTGATCAAGATCATCGGAGAGTAAGGCGCCCTCTCACGAGTGGCGCCCTTTGCGCCCCGCCGCAGAGGTGGCATCTTGTGCCCTCGAACAGTACTCGGCCGGTGGGCGTCAGGGGACCTCTCCGTGCTGCGTGGAACTTGAAGAAAGAGAGAAAACCGAATGCTGAGACGTGCCTTCCTCGCAGCGGCGGCTCTGATCGTCGTCGCCGTTGCTCCGCTCGCCGCCCAGGACCAGGCCGCCGCTTGTGCTGCGATCGTGGATACCGAGGTCGGATACTGGGCCGAGTTCGACCTGTCGGGAACCCCCGGCGAAGAGGTGAGCTCACTGCGCTTCGCGATCATCGAGCGCCCCGCCGAGGCCGACAAGACGTGGTATGAGTTCTCCGCCGTCACGAACCAGGGTCCGGTCATCGTGCAGCTCGATGTGCCGGGTTGGCCGTTCGAGACGACTGATGTGACCGGAGTGATCGTGAAGATGGCCGGCCAGCCGGCCATGCGCCTGCCCACTCAGATGCTGTCCATGATGCAGCAGCAGATGGGCGAAAACCCGATGGCGGAATTCGCGGAGAAGTGCTCGACGTCCGCTCTGATCGGGACCGAGAGCGTCGAGGTGCCCGCGGGCACGTTCTCCACTGTTCACCTCAAGAGCGACGATGACGGTTCCGAGGCGTGGATCAGTCCTGACGTCCCATTCGGTATCGTCAAGGGCAACGTCCCCGACGGCGGCGTCCTCGTACTCAAGGGATTCGGCAGGGACGCCGAGTCCTCGATCCCCGAAGAGCCTCAGATGATGCCCGGAATGGGCGGAATGAACCGGTAGGCTCGCAGGCCGTATGCTGCCGGGTCCACGCCCGGGCCCGGCAGTACATCTCTGGAGGTCCATGTCATGTATACGCGGCGGCGTTTCCTCGGGGCCATCGGCCTCCCATCCTTCGCGGCGGCAGCTGGACTCCCCCTTCCCCTCCCCCGGCTGGGCGACACTGCCGGAATCCTCGAGACTCTTGCCGGTCACGGCGGCACGCCGGATGAGGTCGCGGAGGACGAGGACTTCTGGGCCGAGGTGGCCCGGGCGTTCACCGTAGATCGCTCGCTCGTGAATCTGAACAACGGTGGGGTGAGTCCAGCGCCGGGTTATGTGCAGGAAGCCATGAAGCGGCACCTGGACTACTCCAACAAGGCGCCGGTCTACACGATGTGGCGTATCCTCGAGCCGCAGCGTGAGGCCGTCCGCGAGCGAGTAGCTCGCGAGTGGGGAGTCGACGCGGAGGAGATCGCGTTCACTCGCAACGCATCGGAGAGCCTGCAGGCGGTCCAGTTCGGGATCGATCTCGAGCCGGGCGACGAAGTCCTGACGACCAACCAGGACTACGGCCGAATGGTGACGACCTTCCAGCAGCGGGAGCGCCGCGAGGGAATCGTCCTCAAGCAGTTTCCGATTCCGGTTCCGGCGGAGGACCCGGCGGAAATCGTGCGTCTGTTCGAGGAGAGGATCACGCCGCGTACCCGGCTGATCCTGATGTGCCACATGATCAACCTCACGGGACAGATCCTTCCCGTCCGCGAGGTCGTCGCGATGGCCCGGCGGCACGACGTCCGGGTGATCGTGGATGGCGCGCACGCCCTGGCCCATTTCGACTTCGAGATCTCGGACCTCGAGTGTGACAACTACTCGGTGAGCCTTCACAAGTGGTTGTTCGCGCCCCACGGCACGGGGCTGCTCTACGTGCGCAGGGAGCGGATCGCGGAGATCTGGCCTCTTATGGCCGCGCCCGAGAGGATGAACGACGACATCCGGAAGTTCGAGGAGATAGGCACTCACCCGGCCGCGCCCTATCTCGCAATCGCCGAGGCCCTGACGTTTCACCAGGGAATCGGAGGGAAGCGCAAGGAAGCTCGCCTCACGCACTTGCGCGATTCCTGGGCAAACAGGCTGTTGGAGCACGACCGGGTTCGGCTGCACACCAGCCTGAAGCCCGGTCTGGCTTGCGGAATAGCGTGCGTCGAGATCGAGGATGTCGATCCAGGTGATCTCACGAGTTGGCTGTTTCAGGAGCACCGGATCATCGTCACGCCGATCAAGCACGACGAGTTCCAGGGAATCCGGGTCTCCCCGAGCGTCTACACGACCCCGGAGGAGATCGACCGGTTCGTCGATGCGATGGAGCACGTGGTCGGCGAAGGCCTTCCGGCTTGAGCGATAGGGTCCGTCTCTCCGACCGGGGAGACCGGCCGGTCCGGATTCGAGCCGGCTGATGGGTGTGCGCGAAAGACTCACCGAGTGGATGGACATCCGGGCCTCTGAGTTTCGGATCCTCGTGCTCAGCGTGCTGGGCGCGTTCTTCATCATGGGGTTCGCGGTGCTTGCGGCGGCCCTGCGGGATGCCTTCTATCTCGGGTTCTTCGACGCGGACACGCTGCCCTATATCCTGTATGGCAGCCTGGTGCTGGGCCTTCCCGGCGTGGCCGCCTTTTCCCGACTCATGGCGACAAGGGCGCCGCACAAGGTGATGCGGACGGTCATCGCGCTGGCTTCCGGGGGGCTCCTGCTGATCTACGCCCTCGTCCTGGTGCCGGGGCCTGCATTGGACTCGCGTCTCGCTTCGGTGCTGTTCTACCTGTGGACGGTGGTCGCGGCCCTGCTTCTGACATCGGGCTTCTGGATCATCGTCTCGGACGCTTTCGCCGTTCGCGAGGCCAAGCGGCTGTTCGGATTGATCAGCGCGGGAGGAGCGATGGGCACGCTGGTGACCGGCGTGTCACTTTCCATGCTGCTGACGCGATTCCGACCCGTACACCTGATTCCGCTTCTCGTCGTCTTCCTTCTCCTGGCCCAGGTGACACTGGAGGTCATGCCACGGGACCGACTGGGACGAAGTCGGCGCCACGGAGCCCCCCCCAGGCAGGGCCCGCTGGAGAGCTTTCGCACCCTCACTTCAAATCGCCACCTCCGGCTGATCGCGGCCATCGTGCTGCTGACCTCGGCCGCCAGTTATGTCGTCACGTGGCAGCTCCAGGACGCGATCCAGGTCACCGCTACGGCGGAAGCGGCACGGGCCGGCCTCGCCGGTGACGCCGCAGTAACGGCCGTGAACACCCGTATTGCCTCCTTCATGGGAGCCTTCCGTGGATGGACGGGCGGGCTGGCGTTCGTCATCCAGGTATTCGTCGCCAGCCGCATCCTCACCGGGGCGGGCGTGGCGTGGAGCCTTGCCCTGCTCCCCCTGGCCCTCCTGTTCGGCTCCGCCGGCATGTTGCTCGTCCCCGGCCTCGTCATGGCCACCCTGGTCCGCGGCGCCGACAACACGCTCGGGAAGTCGCTGTTTCGAACGGTGGCGGAACTCCTGTGGATCCCCGTATCACCGGCTCTCCGGAGGCGTGCCAAGGCGTTCATCGACTCCATGGTCAATAACGCGGGCGACGGGCTGGGGGCGCTGATCGTCCTCCTGTGGGTCACCCTGGGACAGTTCCCCTCCCGTTTCCTTTCCGTGTTCGTGATCGGGACGTCCCTGGTCCTGCTGGGGTTCTCGCGGGCGATGGGCGCGCAGTACTTCGTCACCCTGAGGAATCGCCTCGAGCAGAGCGGAAACGATGCGGAGGTTCTCGAAGAGGCGGGACTGGACCGGGTGGACCGTCTCGGAGCGACCCTGACGCGGCTGGACATCACCCGGGTCCTGGCCACGACGGGCATCCACCTCGACCTGCCGCCGCAGGTGCCAGGGCAGCCGAACAATCAGACACCCGATCCCGGCTCCCTCACCCCGTCCGAGTGGTTGCGTTCAGGCGACCCCATCCTCATCGATCGGGCCCTTGGCAGTCCTCGGGCATGGACGGAGGAGGACCTCCCCAACCTGGTGCCGTTGCTCGCACGCGACGGGTGGCTGGGTGCCGCCGTCCGCGCCCTGGCGGCCTACGGTGTTGAGGGCGTGCCCTACTTGAGCTCCGTACTGGATGACGATACCGCCGATTTCGTGCTCCGCCGCCGGATACCGAGGGTACTCGCCCGGATCGATCACTCCGACGCCGACCGGGCACTCATCGACGCGCTGGGGGCCGGACGTTTCGAGGTGCGCTACAGGGTTGCCCTGGCGCTCTATCGGCGCCGGCTGGAGTCGATGCGGGAGTCGGAGGGGAGCTGGGAGAGCGAGGTGTGGGCCGCGGTTCGAGCCCAGCTCAGCCGCGAGAAGCCCGTGTGGGAACTGGCCCGACTGCTCGACGCCGAGGCGGACGACGGTTTCGTGGAGCGGCGTGTCGGTCTGCGGGGGGAACTGAGCCTCGAGCATACGTTCCGGCTGCTGAGCCTGGTCCTGGATCGAGACACCGTCCGAGCCGCCTACCACGGCATCATCTGCAACGACCCGGAGTTGAAGAGCTTCGCCCTCGAGTACCTCGAGCAAGTACTGCCGTCGGACGTCCGGGACCGGCTGTGGCCGTTCATCGGAGATCTCAGCGCTTCCGCCGAACAGCGCGCCCTGAGAAACCTCGACGACGTCGTCGCCGATCTCCTTCTGACCGGGGCTACTCTCTTTGGCACCCAGGAGGATCGAGAGGCGTTGCGCCGCTACCTGGACGAGACGACGGACGATCCGGCCTAGGTGTCCTCCTAAGCGTCTTCCTCCGCGCAAGGAGCCTCTGGATCATACCCGATCCCAAGCATCGGGATCTTGATGCAGTGTTCCCTGGCCACCTCGATCGCACGCTCATAACCCGCGTCCGCATGGCGGATCACACCCATCCCCGGATCCGTCGTGAGTACGCGCTCCAGGCGTCGCTCGGCCGCCACCGTGCCATCGACCACGATCACCTGGCCGGCATGCTGCGAGAACCCGATGCCGACACCCCCTCCGTGGTGGAAGCTGACCCACGTGGCCCCGCCCACGGCGTTGATCAGGGCGTTCAGGATCGGCCAGTCGGAAACGGCATCCGAGCCGTCCTTCATGGCCTCCGTCTCCCGGTTCGGGCTCGCCACGGAACCCGAGTCGAGGTGGTCGCGGCCGATCACGATCGGCGCCTTCACGATGCCGCGGGCCACCATCTGATTGAATCGGTGGCCGGCCCGGACGCGCTCTCCGTATCCCAACCAGCAGATCCTTGACGGGAGGCCCTGGAATTCGACCCTCTCGCGGGCCATGGTCAGCCATCGGTGCAGGTGCTTGTCATCCGGGAACAGCTCCATCACCGCCTCGTCCGTGCGGTAGATGTCCTCCGGATCGCCGGACAGCGCCACCCACCGGAACGGTCCCTTGCCCTCGCAGAACAGCGGGCGGATGTAGGCGGGAACGAAGCCGGGAAACGCGAACGCGTCCTCCACCCCGGCGTCGAGTGCCCTCTGCCGGATGTTGTTGCCGTAGTCGAACACTTCCGAGCCCCGTCGCTGGAACTCCAGCATGGCCTCCACGTGCCGTGCCATCGAAGGCATCGAGCGACGCTCGTACTCCTTCGGATCGCTCTTCCGAAGGGCTTCCGCTTCTTCGACGCTCAAACCGATCGGCACGTACATCAGCACGTCATGCGCCGACGTCTGATCGGTCACGACGTCCGGCTCAAAACCGCGCTTCACCAGGTCTGGAAGCACCTCGGCGCAGTTCCCGATGAGGCCGACGGACAGCGCATCTCCGGCCTTGCGCGCCGCCTCGCAAAGGGCGATCGCCTCGTCCGTGCTCTCGACCACCCGATCGACATATCGCATCTCGAGCCGTCTCTGCGCCCGGCTGGGATCGACCTCGACGACCAGCGCCACGCCCTCGTTCATGGTGACAGCGAGCGGCTGGGCGCCGCCCATCCCACCGAGTCCGCCGGTCAGCACGATCTTCCCCTTGAGCCCGTCCCACCCCTTCTGTGAGGC
>JAUVPT010000111.1 GCA_030598525.1 Gemmatimonadota bacterium | reverse complement strand
AGCCGCCCGGCGCACCGAGGCGAGTTCTCCGAACAGGATCTCCCGCTTGATCTCCAGGCCGACCACGAAGAAAAAGATGGCCATGAGGCCGTCGTTGACCCAGTGGAGGAGCGACATATTGAGAGCCCAGCCACCGAAAACGAGGCCCGCGTATGTGTGCCAGAGTCCCTCATACGCCGTCAGCAGAGGGGTGTTGGCCACGATGAGGGCCAGCGCCGCGGCGCTCATCATCACGATGCCACCCGCCGACTCCGTCTTGACAAAGCGGACGATGGCGCGGGAAACACGGGGTCTCGACTTGGCGGTGACCTGGTTCACTCTTCCATTCTCCGTTTCGCCTTTTCCGTTGATGAGGCCATGCGTGCCCGCGGGAGAGCGGCGGCCTATTGTCTGGACACCCCCCGGACGAACGCCCATTTTGCTCGACTGACCGCCACGACCGCAAGAACAGGAAGAATGAGGACATGACCCCGACAGAGCCCCAAGGCCGTCCGGATATCCTTCCGTCCATGTATCAGCCGGACCTGCCCGTCGACCGGTTCCTCGTCAACGAGGCCCCGGGCGATGAGGCCGTGCCGCTGGACGTGTTGATCGTCGGCGGAGGACCGGCGGGACTCGCGTGCGCCATCGAACTGGCCCGGCTTGCCCGCGGGGATGGCGAGCAGGGCGGGGAACTGGGAGAGATGGAGATCGGCGTTCTGGAGAAGGCATCATCCCTGGGCGAGCACTGTCTGTCGGGCGCGGTGGTGAATCCCTCGGCTTTCCTGGAGCTCTTTCCAGGAATTTCCATCGACGATCTGCCATTCCGAGGTACCGTGATGGCGGACAGCGTGTACATGCTGTCCGAGTCGGGAAAGCGGAAGCTCCCCACTCCGCCCCCCATGAGAAACCACGGGAACCACGTGGCATCGATCTGCGAGATCGTGCAGTGGCTGGGGGGGAAGGCTGAGGAATCAGGAGTCAACGTGTTCACCGGGTTCCCGGCGGACGCTCTGCTCGTGCAGCAGGGACGGGTCGTCGGAGCGCGGACGGTGCCCGCTGGCCTGGACCGGGAGGGGAGGCCGGGGAGCGGCTTCATGCCTGCCATGGATCTCGGTGCTCGGGTGACGGTTCTGGCCGAGGGGACACGTGGCCCTCTCAGCCAGGCGTGGCTCCAGGCGCAGGCTGTGGGTTCGCCGAACCCCCAGATCTTCGCTCTGGGCGTCAAGGAGCTGTGGCAGGTGGAGAAGCCCCTCGATCGGGTCATCCATACGCTGGGCTGGCCTCTTCCGAGGGACGCGTTCGGTGGCAGCTGGATGTACCCGATGGGGCCGGACCTTGTATCTCTCGGACTGGTCGTCGGCCTGGACTACCGGCAGAGCAGTCTCGATGTGCATGAGCTCCTGCAGGGGCTCAAGGGGCATCCCCTCGTGCGTGAGGTCCTGAGCGGGGGAGAGTGCGTGGAGTGGGGCGCTCGCACGATTCCCGAGGGAGGTTTCTACGCGATTCCGGAGCGCCTGCACGGGGACGGGGTGCTGATCGTCGGGGACTCGGCTGGTTTCGTGGACGTGCCGAGCCTCAAGGGCATCCACTACGCGATGTTCTCGGGGATCTATGCCGCGCGGGCGACCTTCCAGGCTCTGAAGGCCGGTGAATCGGATCAGGCGGCGCTTTCGGCCTACGACGACATGGTGCGATCGAGCTCGATCGCTCGGGACCTGTACCGAACCCGGAACATGCGATCCGCCTTCAAGTCCGGGTTCTATCGCGGCGGTTTGCGCTCAGCATTGTCGATCGTTTCGGGCGGCCGGTGGCCCGGCAAGCGGATCTCCGTGGAGGAGGACGCGTCCGAGCCCAAGGCGGTGGTCCAGGCCGGCGAATTCAGTCCGGATGGCCAGTACACTCTCAGCAAAGTGGACGCGGTGTTTCGCTCCGGGAACGCGACGCGCGACGACATTCCCTCACACCTCATATCGTCCGCGGAGGTACCGACGGAGGTCCAGGACCTCTACGAGCACATGTGTCCAGCGGGCGTATACGAGACGGGGGAGGACGGTCTGGTCGTGAACGCTCCCAATTGCGTCGACTGCAAGGCCACGGACGTGATCGGTCCACGCTGGACTCCTCGGGAGGGAGGCAGTGGGCCTGCCTACAAGAGGATGTGATCCTCACTCGGGCGGATCCCGACACCCGAGGAAAGCGGAAGCCCCGGTGACCCATTGGCCACCGGGGCTTTGCTTGTGAGACCCACTTCAATTGCCGTCGTTTTCGGGACAACACGACTCGCCGCGACGTGCCATGTTGTCCCGTGTCTCGCCGGCTAGTTGGAGCCGCTCAGAAGTTCGTCGAGCAACTCGTGCGCGTTGTACACGCTCCGCAGGGCTTCGGTGATTCCGGCAGAGTGAACGGAAACGGTGCGGCCGTTCTCGGCTGCGAACAGGAACTCGTTCGGGAGCGACTCGACGTTTCCATCGAAGGCGATTCCGACCCAGCGAGCCTCCTGGTCGATGACCGGGCTGCCACTGTTGCCGCCGGTGATGTCGTTCGTCGACACGAAGTTGATCGGAACGCTCATGTCGACGGCAGCGCGCGCGGCCTCGAAGGCGGGTGCCAGCGTCCACGGCATCTCGTTCTCGAATTCCTCGGCCCGGCCGTATAGTCCGTAGATGGACGTCTGCGGCGGAGCATACGTACCGTTGAACTGGTACCGCGCCACGACTCCGTCCGTGATCCGCAAGGTGAACGTGGCGTCGGGCGGCAGGTCCGTACCGTAGATGGCGAAGAGCGCCGACGCGAACCGCTCGTTCTGCACTTCCTCGGAGGCGTTGGCCGACTGCCAGGTGCCGATCACGCCCTGCTGCTCCGCCCGCATGGCGTGCACGAGCTGAACGAGCGGATCCGTGCTGGCCTGCATCGCTTCCGGGCCACCGGATATCAGAGACTCGCGGAATGCGGCGTCGCCCAGCTGTGAGGACTCGATCAGTCGCCTGGCGGCTGCCTCGGGTGTCTCGTCCGCCTGCACGGCCTGAACGAGCGCCGCCTCGGCCGGCAGCCACTTCTGTGCCAGCGCCAGGCGCCCCGCGAGCATTCCCAGGGACTGGTCCATATGCATTTCACCGGGCTCGCGAATGGCTCCCTCCAGCCGGTCCCAATTGGGAGGACGCTGGTCCTCGGGCATCGCGGCCGCCTGGACGTATTGTGTCAGCTGCCCGGCCATCTGCAGGTGCGCAGACGGATTGATGAGATTCGGGTTGTTCAACACGACCGTGGGAGCGATCTCGGCCATGCTCTCATTGATCTCGGCGATGTTGTCCCACACGTCTCCGTACTCGACGGCGAGCGTCGGATCTGCCTCGATTGCGGCCCTGAACTCGTCCTCCCAGCGGATTTTCCTTGCGGTTAGATCCACGCTCCGCAGTCCGCCGAGCTGACCGCGATACAGCTTCTGAGTGTTCTCGAAGCCGAAGATCTGGTTCTGCATCGCCCGGCCCCGCTCGGGATCGTTGGCCTGGATCGCGTGCATCACCTCGAGGCGCTGGTCGAACAGGTCGAGCAGCATCGGGTGCCAGATCACCCGCTGGTACATGTACTGTGACAGCGTGATCTGCCGAGCCGTCGAGCCCGGGTTTCCGGTCACGAATACCAGCTCGCCCTCGGCCGCGCCGTCGGGGTTCCACTCGAAGTAATGCGGCGTCGAGGCCGGGGACTCGCCGTCCTCGTCATAGGCTCGCACGAAGCTGATGTCGAGGTCGTAGCGCGGATACGTGAAGTTGTCCGCGTCTCCGCCGAAGAATGCCGCCTGCATCTCCGGCGTGAATACCAGCTTGACCATCGAGAACCGGTGGAACTTGTATAGCTTGTACTGGCCACCGTGAAACAGGGAGACGACTTGGCACTGCAGACCGGTGGACTCCTCGCATGCGGCGCTCAGTTCTTCACCGAGGGCGTCGCGAGCCGCATTGATCTCGGCGTCGGACATGCCGGCCTGGGCAACCGAACGAAGCTCGGTCGTGATGTCATCGATCTCGATCAACTGGTCGAGATGCAGGTTCGGACAGACCAGCTCTTCCTCTGTGGTCGCCGCATAGAATCCGTCATTGAGGTAATCGTTCTCGTCCGTGGAAACGGCATCGATGCAGCCACGGGCGCAGTGATTGTTGGTGATCACCAGTCCGTCGGCCGAAACGAACGAAGACGAGCAGCCGCCCCCGTAGCGAACCGATGCCAGGCGCACGTGCTCAAGCCACTCGGTACTGGGTCGGAAACCGTACGTCTCCTCCCAGTAGTCCAGCGGCGGATTCTCGAACGTCCACATCGTGCCCATCTCGGTGCCGGTCAACTCCACCATCTCGGACATGTCGACCGCTGCCTGCGGCGCGACGAGAAGACCGGCCGGTGTCTCCGCCACCGGTGGCGGGGGGGCGGGTGCGGGCGCCACTTCGGGCGGTGGGGCCGAGGAGCAGGCCATGGCCAGAACGGCGGCCAGCACTGCGAAATGTCGTACTCCGATATTGGTCATCGGTCACTCCGTTCATGGGTTGGGCGGGTCACGGGACTCCTCGCTTCATCTGCAAGGGTCAGGCCCGCGCGCGGGAGCGTCAGACCAGCTGACGAAGCACTGTCTGAAGGATGCCTCCGTTACGGTAGTACTCGACCTCCACCTCGGTGTCGAGGCGGACGACCGTCTCGAACTCGGTTACCGCTCCGTCGTCGGCTACGGCTCTCACCATCGCCCCGACTCCAGGCTCGAGATCTCCATCGATTCCCGTGACATCGAAGGTCTCTTCACCGGTGAGTCCGAGTGACTCGGCGGTCTGTCCGGCGGCGAACTGAAGAGGCAGTAGGCCCATGCCGATCAGGTTGCTGCGGTGGATCCGCTCGTAGCTCTCTGCGATCACGACGCGGATCCCGAGCAGGCGTGGCCCCTTCGCGGCCCAGTCACGCGAGGACCCGGTTCCGTACTCGCTCCCCGCCAGGACGATCAGTGGTACGCCCTCGTCCTCGTAGCGCATGGCGGCGTCGAAGATCGGCATCGGCTCGCCGGACGGGAGATGGCGGGTGAATCCTCCCTCGACGCCGGGGACGAGTCGGTTTCTCAGCCTTACGTTGGCGAACGTGCCCCTCATCATGACTTCGTGGTTTCCGCGCCTGGAGCCGTACGAATTGAAGTCCGTAGGGGGTACCCCGTGATCCACCAGGTAGCGACCCGCAGGTGAGTCCAGGGAGATCGCTCCGGCCGGGGAAATGTGGTCGGTGGTCACTGAGTCGCCCAGCACGGCCAGGGCCCGGGCTCCGAGGACGTCCTGCAGAGGCTCGGGTTCGCGTGACATGGCCGTGAAGAATGGTGGCTGCCGTACGTAGGTGGAATCCTCCACCCAGGCGTATCGGTTCCCGGCCGGGACAGGGAGGTCGCGCCACTCCTCGTCACCGTCGAACACGCTGGCGTACTGCTCCCTGTAGTGCTCCGTGCGGACCGAGGTCCGGATGGTGTCACGCACCTCCTGCTGTGAAGGCCAGATGTCCCGTAGGTATACGTCGTTGCCCTGCGTGTCCTGCCCGAGCGGCTCGCGCGTCAGATCGATGTCCATGCGGCCGACGAGTGCGTAGGCGACCACGAGGGGTGGCGAGCCCAGGTAGTTGGCCCGGGTCAGCGGATTCACCCGACCTTCGAAATTGCGGTTTCCGGATAGCACCGCGGCCGCCATGAGATCGGCGTCCTTTATCGCACTGGCGATCGGTGCGGGCAGCGGACCGCTGTTTCCGATGCACGTGGTGCAGCCGTATCCTACGACCGCGAAGCCCAGCTCCTCCAGGGATGGAAGAAGTCCGGCTGCCGTGAGGTACTCGGTCACGACCTTCGAGCCGGGGGCGAGGCTCGTTTTTACCCACGGCTGGCGCTTTAGGCCGAGGGCCACTGCGTTGCGGGCCAACAGTCCCGCACCGACCATCACACTCGGGTTCGATGTGTT
>JAUVPT010000174.1 GCA_030598525.1 Gemmatimonadota bacterium | reverse complement strand
GATGCGGCTTCCGCCGCTGGTTCTCGGAGTGGCCCTGGTGGCGGTGGCCTACCGGATCACCCGCGCCCGAGGCCGCACTGAGGCGGCGGTCACGGCGGCCCTGTTCATGGTCTCGTATCCGCTGATCCACTATTCGTCAGAGGCGCGGGGCTACGGATACCTCGTGCTCCTCACGCTGCTGGCCTACGGCGCGTTTCGCCGGTGGAGCACAGGAGGCGGTTGGCGGGCGGGCGCCACCTACGCTGTAGTCTCTGCTCTCGCGTTTCTCGCACACCTCGGTTTCGTTACGGTGTTCGCCGCCTTTCTTCTCTGGTCGGTCTTCGAGGTCATGGACTCAAAGGAGAATCGGGCCCGCGCCGCGGGGTCGCACGCGGCGGTGCACGTCCTTCCGACCGTGACGCTGCTGGTCCTCTACCTGGTGGACGTACGGTTCATGACGGCAGCCGGCGGCTTCGCAAAGCTTGACCCGATAGAGTCACTCGCTGGCGCGGCGGGCCTCGTGGTGGGTGTCGCCCCGGGCGCGGTCGCGCTTGCCGTCGCGGCGTGCGCCTGGGCAGCGATCGCGCTGGGCGTCCGCAGGTGGTACGCGGATTCCCGCCGCGAGACCATCTTCCTCGTTGCCGCCATCGTGCTGTCGCTGGCGAGCGGCGCGCTGCCGGGCTACGGCTATCCCAGGTACTACCTGACGGCACTGCTTTTCTCGCTCCTCTTCCTCGGGCATTCTATCGCGGCGGCCATGACCTCCGAGAGGTGGAAGGTGCTGGGAATCGCCCTTCTCGTGATGGTAAGCGCGGTCAACCTCGCGCAGACGCTTCGTTTCGCATCGGTCGGCCGAGGGATGTACCGCGAAGCGGCCGCGTACATGGCGGCTGACGCTGGCTTCGGGCCCGTGACCGTCGCGGGGAGTCATGACATGGGGTCGGTCCTGGCGCTGGACTACTACGGGGCGCCGCCCGGTGGGGAGGACGTGTTCGAGTACTACTGCCACGTGGCGTCGACCTACGGGTGTTCGCGAGCCCGCCCGTCGTCCTCTCGGGGAGAGGATCCTCCGCGATTCTACTTGCTGGCCAGCCTCAGCGACCGGTTCTCGCCTCCGGAGGTCCTCAGCGTTCCGGATCTCGACGAGTACCGATTCGTGCGGTCGTACCCCAAGTACGGACTGTCGGGCGTCTACTGGGTTCTGTACGAGCGCTCGGGGCCGCAGTCGGCGCCATGAGTTCCGAACGGTCCGCTGCCCGGGGCATGGTCCGGTGGATCTGGCCGATCGTCATCGTGGTGCTGGTCGGGGCCGTATTGCGGTTGCTTGGCCTCCGTACTGAGCTGTGGATGGACGAGATCCTGTCCCTGAAGCTGGTCGGGGCTCTCGAGTCGCCTCTCGGCGTGTTCACGTCGATACATCATGACAACAACCACTACCTGAACTCCCTGTGGCTGTTCGCGGTGGGCGCCGACGCCCAATGGTGGCAGATGCGCCTCGTGGCCGTCGTCTTCGGAATCCTGCTCGTCCCCCTCGCGTACTGGGCGGCGCTCGATTGGGGCCGGCCCGCGGCTCTCGTGGCCGCTCTGCTCGTAGGCCTGTCATACCCGATGATCCACTACTCGTCCGAAGCGCGAGGCTACGCCCACGTTCTCGTGTTCGCGCTCACCAGCTGGATCTTCTTTCGAAACTGGCTCGGTACCGGGAAAGCCGGTTGGGGTGTGGCGTATGCCCTGAGCGCCAGCCTGGGCTTCCTGTCCCACCTCGGCTTTGCCACGGTCTTCGCGTCCCTTCTCGTGTGGTCCACGTTCGATGTCCTGTCCGCGCGGGGTGACCGGGTCCAACGCCTCGGGCGCCACGCCGCCGTGCAGCTTCTTCCGGCGATCACCGTCGCTCTCCTGTACCTGGTGGATGTCAGGTATCTGGAAGTGGCCGGCGGACCGCCCGTGACGACCGTCTCCTCGTGGCTCGCCGCGGGCGCCCTCCGGGTGGGAGACGCACCCGGCTGGCTGGCGGCTGCAGTCGCCCTGGTGACGGCAAGTGCCGTCGCGCTGGAACTGATTCGCATGTTCCGGGACGGAGAATCGGAAGCCCTGTTCTTCGCTTTCGTGCTCTTCTTTCCGCTGGCGAACGGAGTGATCTCGATCCATGCGTCCCAGCGCTATTACCTCACGGCGCTGCTGTTCGCGCTGCTGCTGCTCGCCAGATTCATCGTGAAGGCCATGTCGGGGAGCGATCGCAGGCGCTGGGGCGTGGCAGCCCTTCTCATAGCCGTCGTGGGTCTCAACCTGGTGCAGGCGGTTCGATTCCTCGAGATCGGGCGAGGGAAGTACCTTGAGGCCGTCGCGGACATCGCGGCCGTCAGTGCTGCTGACCGTCCGACCGTGGCGGGGAACCACGACCTGGGTCAGATCCTGGCGATAGAGTACTACGAGCGATTCGTGTCGGGGCAGCCATCGTTCCAGTACTTCTGCCGCCGCCCGGGCGCCCCGGGGTGCGAGAGGTTCCGCCAGCCCCACGGCGCCGACGGGCCGGCTCCGGAGTTCTTCGTCGCCGCGAGTACCAGGAACCGATTCGCGCCACCGGCCAGTCTCGAGATTCCGAATCTCGCCGACTACTCACTGATGGCAGTGTATCCCAAGTACGGTCTGTCCGGTCTCTCGTGGGCAGTCTACCGGTCGAGCGACCGCACACCGGCGGAACCCGCCCGATAGCGATGCGGGAGCATGGTAGAGGGTCCTGGCTTCGGCGCGGTTTCGCACGCCAGTCCGGTTCCATAGTATGATCAGGTCCGACGTTCGATGGCCACGGAACGCTCCAGCTGACGGGAGCGTTTCGCTTTTAGAGGCGATATTGCAGTGACCGATCAGCACTCGACGATGAAAACGGATAGGTCCGGCGGTCCGGCGATCCGCGAGGTGCGGGACTCCGTGGTCGTTCGTTTCGCGGGTGACTCCGGCGACGGCATGCAGCTCGCCGGCACCCAGTTCACGATGGAGAACGCCCTGGCCGGCAGTGACCTGGCCACGTTCCCGGACTACCCGGCAGAGATCCGGGCGCCAGCCGGCACGACGTATGGGGTCTCGTCCTTCCAGATCCACTTCGGGGGGGTCGATGTGAAGACGGCCGGAGACGAGCTCGACGTGCTCGTGGCTCTCAACCCGGCAGCGCTCAAGGTGAATCTGCGCGATCTGCGGATCGGCGGCACCGTGGTCGTGGACAGTGGAGCGTTCACGGCCAGGAACCTGGCCAAGGCGGAGTACGATCAGGACCCGCTCGAAGATATGACCCTGGCGCCGTACCAGGTCATCCAGCTCGACATAGGGCAGCTCACCCGGAACGCGGTCGAGCATCTCGGGCTTTCGTCGCGGGACGCGCTGCGCAGTCGGAACATGTGGGCTCTGGGGCTCCTCCTGTGGATGTTCGATCGAGACAAGCAGGCCACGGTCGATTGGCTGCGGGCCAAGTTCAAGGGGACAGAGGGCGCCGCGGACGCCGCGGTGGCCACCCTGAGCGCCGGACACGCGTTCGGTGAGACGGTGGAGATGCCCACCAGGATCCCGGGCTACACCGTTTCCAGGGCGGAACTGGAGCCGGGTCTGTACCGGACGGTGAGCGGGACCGATGCCCTCGCGTGGGGTCTCGTGTCGGGTCTCAAGTCGTCCGGAATCTCGCGCATGGTGTTCGCCTCGTATCCGATCACGCCCGCGTCGCCCCTTCTTCACCTGCTGGCACGCATGAAGGAGCTCGGAGTCGTCACTTTTCAGGCCGAGGACGAAATCGCGGCCGCCTGCGCGGCGATCGGGGCCTCGTACGCGGGATCTCTTGGTGTAACCTCCAGCTCCGGCCCCGGGATCGCGCTCAAGACCGAGGCGATCGGGCTTGCCGTGGCCACGGAGCTCCCGCTCGTGGTCGTGAACTCGCAGCGTGGGGGGCCCTCCACCGGACTGCCGACGAAGACCGAGCAGGCGGACCTGTTTCAGGCCGTGTATGGTCGAAATTCGGACGCGCCCGTGGCGGTGATCGCTCCATCGACACCGGCAGACTGCTTCCACGTGGGTCGGGAGGCCATCCGCCTCGCCACGCGCTACATGACGCCGGTGTTCGTCCTCACCGACGCGTACCTGGCTAGCGCGGCAGAGCCGTGGCTGATCCCGGACCTCGATACACTGGACGATTTTCCTGTAGACCTCCGCGTGGACCCGGACGGTTTTCAGCCTTATGCGAGAGACGAGGACACCCTGGTCCGGCCGTGGGCCGTCCCGGGAACTCCGGGGCTGGAGCACCGGATCGGCGGCATCGAGCGGGACGCGGCTACGGGCAACATCTCGTACGATCCAGACAACCACCACGAGATGACCCGTCTGAGAGCGCAGAAAATCTCCGGGATCGCTGACGACATCCCCGAGCAGGGCGTTGAGTTGGGACCCGCTGAAGGACCCCTGGCCGTGGTGGGGTGGGGATCCACGTATGGTTCCCTGTTCAAGGCGGTCGAGAGGTCCAGGGAGAAGGGTCTGGATGTGTCTCACATCCACCTGCGCCACCTGTGTCCGTTTCCCCGGAACCTGGGAGATCTGCTGGGGCGTTTCGAGCGTGTGCTCGTTCCCGAGCTCAACACGGGTCAGCTGCTGGCCATGCTGAGAAGTACCTATCTGATTCCGGCCGAGGGGCTGAACCGGGTCGCCGGTCGTCCGTTCCGGATCGCCGACATCGAGGCCGCCATCGTCCACCTGCTTGATACGGGGAGGACCCCATGAGCCACAGCG
>JAUVPT010000305.1 GCA_030598525.1 Gemmatimonadota bacterium | reverse complement strand
CCGAGCACGACCCTTTCCTGGAATCCCGTGGATCGGTCGGTCGCGCCAGATCTTGCGGGATACCGCATCTACTGGCGTCTCACCACTGCGCCTGAATGGACTTATTCAAAGTTCGTCGGCGATTCCGCCGAGACCACGCTCGATAACGTGATTATAGACAACTGGTTGTTCGGTGTGGCGAGCGTGTCAAATGGCGGTTTTGAGAGTCCCGTCGTGTTTCCGGGGCCGGCCGGTGCCTTCTTCGGGGGTCCCGCGCAGCGCTGAAGCGTCTTTGTGCCGGAATACGGCATGGCGATTGCTCGTTGAGCGGGTCGAGAGAACCCGAAACATGAGCGAGGAAGGCAGCCCTACCCGTGAAACCCGTTGGCGCGTTGCGCCGGCTTTTTGCACAGGCGCCCGAAGAATCGCTCCTCCAGACCGGGGGAGACGGCGAACTCATCATCGCCCGCGCACGCGTCGGGTTGACGACGGCGCTTCTCGTTCTGGCAATCCTCTCCTACTTGCAGACTCCGGAGTCGGCCCAGGCCCGCATCCACCTGGCGGGTGGGCTTCTCGCCGCTCCGATCAGCCTGCTGATGTTCCTGATGATCCGGCGCGCTCACTACCGGTGGTGGATGGGCCTGACGACCACCCTGTTCGACGTGACCATGGTGAGTGCGGCGCTGGTTGCCTTCCTGATCGCCGACAACCCGCACGCCGCAGTGAACAGCCACATGGTGTTCCCTCTGTACTTTCTCGCTTTATCGGCGACCACCATCCGTCTCGATCACCGGGCGTGCGCAGTTGCAGGTTTGACTGCTGTCGTCCAGTACGTCGCCATCGTTCTCGTTGCGCTCTTCTTCTGGGACCTGAACGCACCGGAGTATGTGCTGCTCACGCATGGCGCCTTCGATCCCGGATCCCAACTGGGGCGGGTACTCATCCTCGGCACGGCGGGGTGGCTTGGGACACTCGTGAATCTGCGCATGCAGAAACCCCACATCCTCTCGGCGGCCGACTCGCTGACGGGCATGATGAACCGTCGCACGTTCGAGGATCGGTGGCAGGGCGAGGTGGCCCGCGCCCGGCGCTACGGGCGGCCGATCTCGATTGCGGCGATCGACATCGACTACTTCAAGCAGTTCAACGATACGTATGGCCACGCGGCCGGGGACATGGCTCTGCAGTCCGTGGGCCGCGTGATCCGAACCCGCGTCCGAGCCGGCGACTTTGCCGCGCGGATAGGAGGCGAGGAGTTCGTGGTGGCCCTTCCGGAGACGAACTCGGTGAATGCGATGACCATGGCGGAGCAGCTCCGCCGGGCCATCGCGGAGAACCCGATCCGAATCAACGGCCAGCGCAGTGCAGCAGGCGTGACGATCAGTATCGGCGTGGCTTCCTGGCCCGAGCACGGTGAGGAAATCAGCCGACTGCTCGAGCGCGCGGACAACCGGCTCTACGAGGCCAAGCTGGCGGGTCGGGACCAGGTGAAAGGGCCCGGTGGGGCGGGGAGCGGTCACGATTCGGTGCGACCGCAGGCCGTGACGCGGCTCAAGCCTGTCTGAGGATTCTCCTGAGCAGCAGCCAGCACACGAACAACGCCGCGGCGATCCACAACCCTCCCCACACGACCGTCGGAACCCCCGTCATCTCCGCCAGCATGCGTGCGTCGGAGCGCAATTCCGGCCGGTCCAGCACGTCACTCTTGATGTCCAGAACGGCATAAAGACAACTCGTGAGGCCAAGGGTCCACAGCACGCGACGGTTCGCCGCTGGTGACAGGTAGCGGGCTGCGGCGACCAGGGCAGCCCCGAAGCCGAGTCCGAAAGCGAGACCGAAGGGGTTCCGCACGTACAGCACGGCCACCAGGCCGATGAAGACACCGATCGCTCCGGTGATCCAGGAAGATCCCCGGGAGAGTCTCGCGGCCAGGAGAACGAGCGCCGCACCCCAGAGCAGGCTGCCGAGGTATCCCGCGGACAGCGTGAGAAACGCGTCCCCCCCACCACAGTAGCAGGCGCCCCCGATGTCCGGCGTTACCACGATCTTCTCGATCGTGCCCCCGGTAGCCACGGCCATGAGCCCGTGGCTGATCTCGTGCAGCAGCACGACGAACAACTTGAGCGGCGTGACCAGCCACGTGTCCCACAGGAACCACAGGGCGGCGAAGAAGGCCAGGAACCCGGCCACGAACCGGATTCTTGTTTTCGCCGGCTTCTCTTTCCGCTGCTTACGGCCTCGATTCGCCACTCGCTTCCTCTCGCCTTTCGAAGTGATCTCCCGTACCCGGCCTCCGGCTCCGTCGCGGCGGCGACCGACGACAGGTATTATGGCCACTAACGCCCACCAGATCGATACGAGAGACCACACGATGAGGATTCTTCAAGTCGCGAGCGAGGCCGTTCCCTGGGCGAAGACCGGGGGACTGGGGGATGTGGTCGGTGCCTTGTGCGCTCATCTGGCTGCTGCGGGTCACGATGTGGCCCTCGCCCTGCCGCGCTATCGTGACCTGAACGCCGCGGGACCGGAGACGGACGCTGCCGCCGTCGAGATATCCTCGGGTCCGGGTCCGTCGTTTGCCGTGCGACCCTCCGCGGCAGCGGCAGGATTCGATGTGTGGT
Source organism: Gemmatimonadota bacterium (assembly GCA_030598525.1). Taxonomy (GTDB): domain Bacteria; phylum Gemmatimonadota; class Gemmatimonadetes; order Palauibacterales; family Palauibacteraceae; genus Benthicola. The sequence continues at coordinate 454 of JAUVPT010000305.1, read as the reverse complement.
GGGTGGATGCGCCCCGTCTGTTCGACCGTGCCGGCCTGTACGGCACGGCCGACGGAGATTATCCGGACAACGCACTTCGTTTCGCGACACTCGTTCGCGGAGCTCTTGGCGCCGCGATCGGGCTCGATTGGCGACCTGACGTCATCCATGCACACGACTGGCAGGGAGCGCTTGCGTCAGTGTACGTGCGCGCTGGCTACGAGGGCGAATGGGCCCCGGCCCCGGCGACCGTGCTCACGATTCACAACATGGCTTACCAGGGATCGTTCGCTTCGGTCGCTGCGAGGGCTGCCGGTCTGCCGGACTCGGACGTCCTGGTCCAGGGCGCCGGTGTGAGTTTTCTGAAGGGTGGAATCCTCGCGGCCGACCGGGTGACGACCGTCAGTCCGCGGTACGCCCACGAGATCGGGACGCCCCGGTTGGGGTTCGGCCTCGACCGGTGGATCGCTGACCT
>JAUVPT010000055.1 GCA_030598525.1 Gemmatimonadota bacterium | reverse complement strand
GGACTGGTGGAGCGGTCGAGCGGCAAGAAGGAGGCGAAAGCGCGCCAGGCGTCGGCGCCCGACGTGGGCGCAGGTCCTCCACTGGCCGACGAGCCCGCCTGATCCGCGGAGCGGGCGGCCCGACGCCGGCCCGTGCCGTGCGGTGACAAGGAAGGAGCGGCCCGGGTCTCTGATCCGGGCCGCCTTTTTCAGGGGTTCGCAGTCAGCGGCCCACGGGCGGTGAGACCCGCGCCAGCCATGCCGCCAGCATGACGACGGCAAGCATGACGATCGTCTCCAGCCGCACCGTACGGCGCAACCCCCGCTCGTCAGCGCCGCTCTCGAGCCCGGGCATGACACGGAAACGGTGGTAGGCGCCGAAGCCGACCAGGACGATCAGCCCGGCCCATTTCGCGAGGACGCCCCGACCATAAGGGGTGCCCCAGTACGCGGCGAAGTCACCCACGAATCGGGCCGACTGGACCATCCCGGAGGCCGAGATCAAGACGACGGAGAGAAGGGCGGCGGCGGAAACGGCCTGAGCCAAAGCACCGAATGTCCAGGCGTCCGAGCCGTCTTCCGGCCTGTCGGGGGCGACGACCAGCAGCAGGAGGCCACCGAACCAGATGGAAGCGGCCCCCAGGTGGATGACCTTCGCCGGCATCGTGACCCACGGGGAGATCGCCGCGGCGTGACCCGACATCCCGCCCACGACCACGGCCGTGAGGGCGAGTGCGGCGGCCGCCCGCCCATGTCCGGGCAGGGCGACCAGGGCCATCGAGATAAGCGCCAGGCGTGCCAGTCCGGCGACGCCGGTGCTTGAACCCAGCGCCGCAGTGACTCCCGTGATACCGGTTCCAGCCGGAAGGACGCTCAGTATCCAGGCGAGATACTGCGCTCCCAGGAAGAGCAACGCGGCCCATCCCAGCACGGTGGTAGCGCGCCCGATGCGGGGTTCGTGCACGAGAGGCAGCGAGCCGCAGTACCACAGGAGACCCGCGAAGCCCAGCACGCACGCCATGCCGAGGCCCGCCAACAGCACGATCCCCGCGTGTGGACCCGCATCGGAAGACGGCTCGCCGGCCTCGGCTGACTCCACCAGACCGGCCGCAGGCTGGCCTCCGTCGGCGGTTCCGTCTCCGGTGTCCGTGGCAGGCACGCCGGTGTCCGTGGCAACTCCCGCGAACGTGAAACCGAACTCGCCCGACACCGGGTGGCCGTCCGCCGACACGGTTCTCCAGAGAACGAGATACTCGCCGGCCGTCAGGTCGGGGATGTCGCCGACCAGGATCCGGTCGTCGTCGCCCGGGGCTCCGACTGCGACGTGGACCGAATCGCCCGACGGAGTCACCAGCACCAGAGAGCTGAGCGCTTCGTTGACGGGACCGCTGAACCTCAGTTCGAAGCGTTCCGGTGCGGTGGCAAGGACCTCGCCAGCCTCCGGAACCGACGACTCGAGCCGGATGTGGACGGCCGCCCAGGCCAGCGTCGAACCGATCGCAAAGCAAGTGAGAAGTGCCAGGCTCACACGGGTCAGACGTGGCCGAGAGAGGCCTTGGCGGCGCAACAGATGGAGAAGCATACGCGTTCCTATCAGGTGGCCCGAGGCAGGTCGCCAGGCGCTCCATGCTATGCGGACGCCGGGAAACCGGCAAACAACCTGCGCTGTTATGATGGGAACGATTGCCAACCCATCGGTTAGTTACGACGGCTGGACCGACGTTCTGAGATGTCGGAAGCCTGAGGCCAGTCTCATTCAGAAGTGTACTGGAGGTGTGGAGGTGAAGTGGATTCCTCGTAGTTCCGCGGGCCTGAGTGCCGCGCTCGTCGTGGCTGGCCTTGGCGCCTGCAGCTCGGGCTCGGACGACCCGAATCAGCCGGCCGAGCCCACCATTCAGCTCGTGTTCACACCGGCGTCCGTATCGTTCGGTGAGGACCGGAGTCGGGCCGTAGAGCTTCGAAACACGGGAGATGAAGCGGCCGGGCCGGTCGAGCTGGCGGTGCTCGCGGTCACAGATGAAGGCGGAAACGCGGTACCGGGGGCAAGCCTGTCGGTAAGTCCGGCGGAGGTGGCAACTCTGAATGCCGGCGCTTCGAGGGCGCTGACTCTGACCCTGGACGTTCCGGGGTCCGTGGGCAGCGGAGATTACGGGGTCGTCCTGGAGGCTCGCTTGAATGGGGAAGCCGCAGCTACCCTCGGCGCCTCTTTCACGGTCGTCCCGGGCGACGGACCGATGATCACGACGCTCGAGATCTCCGGTGGTGCGCCGCAGGCCCGGCAGGGTGAAGTGCTCAGCTACACGGTCTCTGCCACGGACGACCAGGGCCAACCGGTCGATGACCCGATCGTCACGTGGCGGGCCGAGCCGGCGTTCTCGGGCCTGGTCACGGCTGATGGCGAGTTCGTGGCGTACTCCGTGGGATCGACGCGAATCATCGCCGAGGCCGGAGGTGCCGCGGACACCGTGGAAGTGGTAGTCACCAGCCGCAATGCGCCGTCCGGTTCCTTTCAGGTCGCGTGGCACGAGCCGATCGAGCTTCGCTACACATCCGACCACTGGGAGCATGGGGATGTGGCCTACACGGGTACCTGGGGATGCCGCGGCGTCGCCGCCGGACAGTGTGGAGACGCCCTCTACGTGTGGGACATCGCCGTGCGGGACGCTCCGGTTCTGACCGACTCGATCAAGGTGGACGCGCGCGTCGTGAACGACGTCAAGGTGCGCGCGGATGGCACGCTGGCCATCATCACGCACGAAGCCTCCAACGACGGGCTGAACGGGATCACTCTGCTCGACCTCGCGGATCCTCTCCACCCAACCGTGATCACGCGGTTTTCCCCTCCCGATCTGTCCCCGGGCATACACAACGTGTGGATCGACGGCGACTACGCATACCTGGTGGTGGACGGGGCCGTGCCGAGCTCCGGCCTGAGGGTCCTGGACATCTCGGATCCGGCAAATCCGCTGATCGTGGCCTCGTTCTACGGTGGCGGGAGCTTCCTGCACGATGTCTACGTGCGTGACGGGCTGGCTTTCCTCTCACACTGGAGCACGGGCCTGATCATCCTGGACGTGGGCAACGGGGTCGCGGGGGGATCCCCGACGAATCCGGTGGAGGTAAGCCGCATCGCCATCCCTGGATACGACGTGCACAACGCCTGGTACTGGCCGGATTCCGGGTACGTCTTTCTGGGAGACGAGATCGCCGTCCCCGGGCGCGTGCTCGTCGTGGATGCGAGCGACCTTTCGACCCCGCGCCAGGTGGCCAGCTTCACCCTGGCCGGCGCCGCGCCCCACAATTTCTGGGTCGATGAGGCTGCGGGTATCGCCTACTTTTCGTGGTACGAGAACGGCATCCACGCCGTGGACGTGTCGGGCCGGCTGCTGGGCGAGCTCGAAAAGCAGGCCCGGCAGGTCGCCAGCATCCAGTACGATGTGGGTGGCGCCTGCGTTGCGCCCTCCGGAACGTGCAGCTGGGCGCCCCAGGTGCACGACGGATTCATCTATGTCTCGGATCTGAACAGTGGCCTATGGGTTCTTCAACCGACGTTCTGATGCGCACGACCGGGGCAGCTGTCGTCGTACTCGCCGCGCTGGTCGCCGGGTGCGCGAACGATACCGCGCAGCCCAATGGTCCCGACGACCCGGACCCCGCAGCCGGCGAACGACTGTACGTGACGTCGGGCTTCACCGACGAGGTGCTGCGCATCGACCCGTCGGACGGCTCGGTGGTCGGCCGCATTCCCACCGAGCGACGGCGCGACGAGGTGGACGAGCCGCACGCGGTCGCGATCAGTCCCGACGGGCGGTACTGGTACGTAACGGTGGCTCATGGCGCGCCCACGCTGTGGAAGTACGAAATGGAGGGCGATCGGCTGGTGGGGCGTGTCACGCTGCCCACGGCGGGGGCGGCCCGGATCGGAATCACGCCTGACGGCACGCGGGCCTTCGTCCCGGACTACGATCGCTCCCAACCGGGGGTTCCCGGTCGCGTGGCCGTGGTGGATCTGGCTGACCTGTCGGTGGTGGCGACGCCCGTGGTGTGCGGCGGCCCGCACCACGCCGAGGTGAACCCGGCAGGCGACCTCGTGGCCGTGGCCTGCAGCCTGAGCGACGAGATCGTCCTTCTCGACGCCAGGACACTGGAGGAGCGAGGCCGTTTTGCCGCGGGTCCGGAAGCCGGACCTGCCGGGCAGCCAGCTCTCAAGCCGCTCAACCTGGGCTGGTCGCCGAACGGGGAGATGATCTGGGTGGGACTTCACCTCGCCGGGACAGTGAGAGCGTTTCGTCCGGACGGGGAGATCATCGGAACGGTTCCCGTGGGAAACCGGCCGGCCCAGATCGCCCTCACGCCGGATGGAGGGACACTCGTGGTCGCGAACCGGGGCGATGCCTCGATGTCGCTCGTGGATACGAGCTTACTGATCGAGACGGCGAGGATTCCATTGGGAGCGGAACACCCGCATGGCGTCGCGTTGGACGCGGCGGGCCAGCGGGCGTTCGTATCCTGTGAGGGAACCCCTCAGACGGTGGGCCGGGCCGTCGCGGTGGACCTCGAGGCCGAGTCGATCCTGTGGTCCGCCGAGGCCGGCGCCTACACGCTGGGTGCTGCCTACGCTTCCGTGTCGCCGAATTGAGCCACGACCGCTTCGAGAGCCCGCTCGAGCTTCGTCTGGGCCTGCTCGGCCACGTCACGGATTCCGGGGGCATCCGCGATGTCCATCATGGCGTGCGGCCGGACGAACGCCACTTCGGCACCGCCTTCCGCGGCCGCGACCACGACGTTGCACGGCAACATCAAACCGATGTTGTCGTCGGCCGAGAGCGCCTGGTTGGCCAGCACCGGATTGCAGGCCCCGAGGATCACGTACGGGCGGAAATCCGCTCCGATCTTCGTCTTCAGCGTTTCGGCTACATCGATGCTCGTGAGAACGCCGAAACCCTCTTCCTTCAATGCCGCGGTCACGACCTCGAGGGCCTCGTCAAAGGTGACTCCCGGCAGACTTCGGTGCATGCTGTATTCGGTGTCCTTCATGACTGATCTCCGTTACTTGTTACTTGTCAGACTGAGTGGATCGCACGCTGACGAGGCTCCATCGTGTGGACGAAAGAGATCGAGCGCAATCGACGGATCGTACTCCCGTTGCCGTGAAACTACTCCCGCCGCGTGCCTGACGGCCGTAACTTGAATCTCATGCACTGCATCCGTTCCGTCCCACTTGCGCTGGTCGCCGCTTCCCTGTTGCTCGCCGCCTGCGGTGGGGTGACGCCACCTCCGATGACCAGCGTCAGTGAGAACTGGTCCGAGCAGGGGATCGCTTCGTGGTACGGACCCGGGTTCGACGGGAAGCGTACGGCCTCTGGCGAGGTCTATGACATGGAGGAGATGACGGCGGCCCACAAGCGCCTGCCGTTCGGAACCCGCGTCCAGGTCCACAACCTGGATAGCGGACTTCGAACCGAGGTGCGTATCAACGACCGGGGGCCGTTCGTGGACGACCGGATCATCGACCTGTCCATGGCGGCGGCCCGGGACATCGAGATGCTGGGTCCGGGAACCGCGAGGGTGCGAATCTCCGTTGTTGAGATGTCAGCGATGTTGACATGCAGCATGGTGCAGGTCGGCGCGTTCGCCGATGCGGCAAACGCTCAGAGCGTCGCCGCCAGTTTCCAGGAGCGTGGATTGCGGGTGGTCCAGCGCCCGGGCCCGGACGGGCTAACCCGAGTCTTTCTCGGCCCATACGATGATCTGGAGCAGGCAGAGCGGGCGCGCGACCGCTATGATGGCATGGTACGGCCCTGCGACTGAACCCGTCTTTCGAGCCGACCGCCAGGGAGAAACACGATCGGCCGGGGCGGGTATTGATATGAACCGCACGTGAGGGACGGAATCTTCTCCGGAGGCGCGACGCCTTCGGACCACGGAGGAACAACATGACACGTGGCCCGTTCGTTTCGAGGGCACTGCTCTTCTTTCTGACGCTCCTGCTGGGGGCGGCCATCCTGCCGGATTCCGCGTCTGCACAGTACTTCGGTCGTAACAAGGTCCAATACAAGACTTTCGATACCAAGGTCCTGCAGACCGAGCATTTCGACATATACTACTACCCCGAGATGGAAGACATCGTCGGGGAAGCGGGCCGCATGGCGGAGCGTTGGTATGCGCGCCTCGGCCGTCTGCTGGACCACGAGCTCAAGGGTCGACAGCCCCTGATCCTGTACGCCAGCCATCCCGATTTCGAGCAGACCAACGCGGTGTTCGGGCAGATCGGCGAGTCCACGGGCGGTGTGACGGAGGTCCTGAAGCGACGCATCGTGCTTCCACTCGCGGGCACCCTCAACGAGTCGGATCACGTGATCGGGCACGAGCTCGTTCACGCATTCCAGTTTGACATCACAAGCCTGTCGGGCGAGGGCGGTATCGGTTTTCGCGGCCCGACGGCGCTCCTGCTTCCGCTGTGGTTCGTCGAGGGAATGGCCGAATACCTTTCGGTCGGTCCGGTCGATGCCCACACGGCCATGTGGATGCGGGATGCTGCGGCCTGCAACTGTCGTCTCCCGACGTTGCGTGACCTGACGACCCGGCAGTGGGAGTACTTCCCGTACCGCTGGGGTCAGGCCTTCTGGGCGTTCGTGGCCGGGAAGTGGGGAGACGAAGCCGTCGGCAAGACACTCAAGGTCGCCGGCCAGTCCGGCAACCCGGAGCAGGCGCTGGAAGCCGTGCTCCAGGTGTCGATCCCGGAGCTGGAAGCCGAGTGGCACCAGGCGATCTACGATGCCTACGCCTCCGTGGCCGAGGAGGCCCTGGGCGATCGGGCGGACTTCGCTTTCGTCGATCCAGCTGCTCCCGACGGTGCGCCAGGTGATGACGCGGAGGTCGAGGACGCCGGTGAGGACCTCAAGACACTGGCAGACCTCTCCGACCTGCCGCCACTGCCGCAGCACGGCAACGCGACCCAGCTGATCTCACAGAAGATGGGCGGCGGTGGACTCAACGTGGGGCCGTCGCTCAGCCCGGACGGTTCGCGCGTCGTATTTCTTTCCGAGAAAGACCTGTTCGCCATCGAGATGTTCCTGGCGGACGCCGAGACAGGCAAGATCATCCGTCGTCTTACCAAGGCGGCCGTGGACTCGCACTTCGAGAGCCTCCAGTTCATCAATTCGTCCGGGGCGTGGAGCATCGACGGGAAGCACTTCGCGTTCGGCGTGGTCGTTCGGGGACGGCCGGCCCTCGCGATCATCGAGGCCGAGACCGGTAAGAAGGTGAAGGAGGTCCGCTTCGAGGAGCTGGGCGAGGTCTTCACGCCCTCGTTCTCTCCGGATGGTCGGAGCGTGGTGTTCGCGGCGATCGTGAACGGATATACGGACCTGTTCATACTCGATCTCGAGACCGAGCAGCTGCGCCGGCTGACCTCCGACTTCTACTCGGATCTGCAGCCCTCCTGGTCGCCCGATGGTGGTGCGATCGCGTTTGTCACGGACCGGTTCTCGACCGACCTGTCCACTCTCAGCTACGGCAATTACCGTCTCGGGCTGATCGATCCGGTGAGCGGTGAGATCCAGGCCATGCCCGTGTTCGGCGTCGGCAAGCACATCGACCCGCAGTGGTCCCCGGACGGCCAGAGTCTGTACTTCGTGACCGACGTCAGCGGGATCAGCAACGTTTACCGCTATGAGTTCCAGGGCGGAAACCTGTACCAGGTCACAGACCTCGTCACCGGGGTGAGCGGGATCACTGCCCTCAGTCCGGCCATCTCGTCGGCCAGCGCGGTGAATCGCCTCGTGTACACCGCGTTCGAACGCGGCGACTACAATATCTATCGAATCGACGCGGAAGCCGAACTCGAGGGACAGCCGATCGAGGAAGCGATCACGGGAGTCAGCCCTGCGATCCTGCCTCCGCAGGACCGCTCGCCCGGACTGGTGAGCGTGCTCCTGGATGAGCCGGAGCTCGGCCTGGCGGACACGTTGACGTTCGGGACTACGGCCTACCGTCCCGGGATCACGCTGGACTTCGTCAGCCAGCCGCAGCTCGCAGCGGGTGCGGACCGCTACGGCGCGTTTCTCGCTGGCGGCATTTCGCTCTACTTCAGCGACATGCTCGGCAACCGAAATCTGAGCACGCTGTTCAACATCAACACGGCCAACGGAAACCTGCTGAGGAGTTCCGCGCTGATAGTCGGATACGAAAATCGACGTACGCGTTGGAACTGGAATGCGGAGATCGGCCAGATTCCGTTGGTGACGCGGCGGTTCGGGCTCCAGGTGGACAACGCGAATGGCGTGTTCATCGAGACCGAGTTGCGCGAATGGCAGGTGAATCGCATAGCCACGGGGGGCTTCAGTTATCCGATCAACCGGGCGAATCGGATAGAGCTGACGGCCGGATACCAGGGGATCGATTTCTACAACGAGGTACGGACCAGCGAACTGTCGTTCTCCGGCAGCGAGCTCAGCCGGGAGACGGTGGAGCTTCCGTCGCCGGGCTCTCTGAACATGGGGACGGCGGCGGCCGCTCTCGTCTATGACAACACGATCTTCGGAGGCACTGGGCCGATTCTCGGGCAGCGATACCGGCTCGAGGTCTCTCCGCGCGCGGGAGACCTGAACTACGTGACGGGCCTCGTGGATTTTCGGAGATACATCATGCCGGTGCGACCGACCACGTTCGCGTTCCGCGTCATGCACTTCGGGCGGTACGGGTCGGATGCGGAGGCCACGTGGGGGGACATCAGCGACGATC
>JAUVPT010000224.1 GCA_030598525.1 Gemmatimonadota bacterium | reverse complement strand
CTGTCCGGTAGGCCTCCAGGGCCCCGTAGCGGCGGCCCGTGATCGCCTCCCATTCGTCCTCGACACTGCGGAACACGTCCCGCGCCTCGTGCATGGCCTCCTGCTGCTGCCACCGCATCTCGGTGTAGGCGTCGGGTCGCACCCGGGCGCCGAACGCGCGCGGGTCGCTCGTATCCATCTTGAACGCCGCCTCGCGCTGCGGAAGGAACCGGTCCACGTCCTCCTGCTCGGTGACGTCCACCGGTTCGGAGGTGTGTGACAGGAAGAAGGCATCCAGGATGACCATCACCGGGAGGTTCACCGCCTCGGCGAGCTTGAACGACTGGATCGTGGTGTCGAACACTTCCTGGTTCGTCTCGCAGTACAACTGGATCCAGCCGGTGTCGCGCTGCGACAGGCTGTCGTTCTGGTCGGTCCAGATGTTCCATCCGGGGGCCATGGCCCGGTTGACGTTGGCCATCACGACCGGGAGGCGACCACCGGCCGCCCAGTGCAGCATCTCGTGCATCAGCGCGAGGCCCTGCGCCGAGGTGGCCGTGAACGTGCGAGTGCCCGCAACGGACGCTCCGATGCAGGCCGCCATCGCCGAGTGCTCGGACTCGACCTTGATGTACTGGGCCGGCAGGCTCCCGTCGGCCACCATGTCCGACAGCGCCTCGACGATCTGGGTCTGCGGGGTGATGGGGTAGGCGGAGATGACCTCCACACGCGAGCGCAGGGCGCCCCACGACACCGCGTGGTTGCCGATCATGACCTTTTTCATATGCCCTCCCGGGTCATGGTGATGGCACCCCGGGGGCATTCGGCGGCGCACAGGCCGCATCCCTTGCAGTATCGCATGTCTATCTCGAATCCCCCGTCTTCCCGGCGGGAGATCGCCATGTCGGGGCAGAAGATCAGGCACAGCTCGCAGCGGTTGCACACGCCGCAGTTCAGGCAGCGTTCGGCTTCCTCGATCGCCTCCTTCCGGCTGAGCCCGAAGTTGGTCTCGCCGAACGCGGACCGGAGGTCGATCGCATCGTGGAAGTGGTCCTCGTGCCGCGGGGCCGTGCGGAAATGGTTCGGGTTCATCTGGTCCCAGGACACCGTCTCGTTGACCGGAGCCTCGCGCGGGATGGGGTCCTCGTCCTCCATGTAGCGAAGGGCGCTGACGTTGCCGCCGGCGAACCTGAGGTCGTCGAGCGGGACCTCGCTCACTTCTTCGCCGGCCTTCTCGCGCAGGAAGTGGTCGATTCCGATCGCGGCTCGCTTGCCTGCGCCCAGGGCGTCGGCCACGGAGCGCGGGAGGTCCACCACATCACCGCCCGCGAAAACCGGAGCGGATGTGCTCTCACCGAGAGCGTTCACCTCGACGAGCCCCCACGTGGTGTGGACCTCGTCGGGCAGGAAGGACAGGTCGCAGTCTTCGCCGATCGCGGTCAGCACCGTATCGGCTTTCACGGTGAATACGTCGCCTTCGATGGGAACGGGCCGCCGGCGCCCGCTCTCGTCCGGCTCGCCGAGTTCCATGCGCTGGCAGGTGATTCCTGCGAACTCGCCGTCCTCCATCTCGACGCCGATCGGGGCCGCCAGGAACTCGAATTCCACGCCCTCCTGCTTCGCCTCCCGCACTTCCTGCGGAATGGCCGGCATCTCGCGCGGTGTGCGCCGGTACAGCACCGTGACGTCGGCCCCGAGGCGGAGAGCGGAACGAGCGCAGTCCATGGCCGTGTTGCCGCCGCCGACCACGATCACGTGATCGCCGAGGTCGGGCCGCCCGCCCGCGTTGACTTCCTTCAGGAACTCGAGGCCCGGGCGGATTGCGGCCACGCCCTCGGCACCCTCGATCCGGGAGTCCTTACCCACATGCGCGCCTGGCGCCACGAACACGGCGTCGAACTCGTCGAGCTCGGCCCACGGCACGTCGGTCCCGATGCGCGTGGAAGTGCGGAGGTCGATTCCGGCCGCCTGGATCCGCTCGATCTGGCGATCCAGGATGGCGCGCGGCAGCCGGTACTCCGGGATGCCGAGTCGCAGCATGCCGCCGGCCTCGGCCGCCGCCTCGAAGACGGTCACCCCGTACCCCAGCCTCGCCAGGAAGCACGCGCCGGAGAGCCCCGCGGGGCCGGATCCGATCACGGCCACGGTCTCCGGGCGCGTCCGCTCGGGAGGGGGAGGTGGCGGCGCAGCGAGGATCATGTCCCCCAGCCTGCGCTCCACCGAATGGATGGCCACGGCTTCGTCCAGGGACGCGCGGTTGCAGCTGTCTTCGCACGGGTGGTGACACACGCGGCCGGTGATCGCCGGCATCGGGTTCTCTCGGACCAGAAGGTCGGCCGCTTCCTGCAGCCGGCCCTGTCCGATCAGGTACATATAGCCCTCGATGTCGATCCCGACGGGGCACCCGGCGTTACACGGGGCCACCCGGTCTTCGTAGCGGGGCATGATGTACTTCCACGATCCGGTCGGGTTCACCAGGGTCGAGGTATCGCTGATGGCAATGGGGGGGATGTTCCGGCCCTTCTCCGCGGGGCGTGTCACGTCGCGCTCAGACACGCGACACCTCCGCCGGGGCGGCCGAGCGGACGGCGCCGAACGCCTCGACGGCCGCGTCGTAGTTGGCTTCCCGCTTGGCCGGCACCTCGTCGTCGATCGCTGCCTTCACCGACTCCAGCCCGATGAGTCCGAACTCGGCCGCGAACGCGCCCACGATGGCCGTGTTCACGATCGGCTGGCTCTTCGTACCGAGACCGTGTCGGATGGCGATCCCACTGGCGTCGATCGTGGCCACTCGGAAGCGCTCCAGGAGTTTGGGATACTCCTCGGGGCCTTTCTCGCTGTTGACCAGGATGGTACCGCCGGGCTTGAGGCCCGCGGTCACGTCGATGGCGTCGATCAATGTCGAATCGAGGACGATCAGGTCGTCCGGCTCGGTGATCTCGCACCGCAACCGGATCGGCTCGTCGTCCAGGCGCAGGAATGCCGTGACGGGGGCGCCCCGCCGCTCCACGCCGAAGGCGGGGAACGACTGAACCCATTCACCCTCACGGAACAGGGCGACGGCGAGCAGTTTGGAGGCAATGACTGACCCCTGCCCTCCGCGTCCGTGTATTCGAAGCTCACGCATGTAGCGGCTCCTCTACAGGGAGCAAGATCAGCGCCGGGGGTGACGATGTGACCTGTCCTGCTTTTTTGGGGTCAAAACGTCCCAGAATTGCCGAAACCGCTCATCCGCCGCAGACCCTCGGAGCCCGCGTTTCCCTGCCGAATCATGTTGTCTCCCGCGAACCACCGCATTGCGCGGTGCCGCGGCCGAGACGCTCCCTGGCGCCTCTACGCACGACATTTGCAAGAAGTGTGCGTCACCGAGGGTTGAGATAGCAGCCCGAATCACGATGGAGACGGCACATGATCGAACGGAGAACGGACCGTCCATACAGCGACGACCCGTACAGCGACCTTCCCTGCGACGGCGCTCCGGAGCTCCGAGCGGGAGCGCGCGCGAGGCAGGCCGGGGGTCCGATGTGCGCTGATGCGCAGGCGGATGGCGTACCGTGCTACGAATTGGGTCGCGACTGTGAGACGTGCGAGAGGGCGTATTCGTCCTGGGCGGACGCTCGGCCGAAGGACGAGTAAGGTACCGCCTGTTCCTTTTCGGTCGAGTCTGCAACGCCTTTCATCCCAATACCATAACCAACTTTTCACGCTCGCTTGCCTTCCAGGTGACTCGCTTTGGGGTATACTGGAGGTGACAGGCCGTTTTCTCTCCCCCTCGAGGAGGGGCACCAATGAAGTTCGGACGTATCACGCTGGCGCTCGCGGTTGTCGCGGTCGCCGGACCGGTGACGGGCGAGTTGAGGGCACAGGAGTTCACCCTGCCCCCGACGCCGTCATCGCCGACCGAGAAAGGTGGGACGGCCTTCCGGGCGGAGAACGGCCCCTGCTTCTACAACGCCTACAG
>JAUVPT010000196.1 GCA_030598525.1 Gemmatimonadota bacterium | reverse complement strand
GCGCCGAAGCTGACCCGTCCAGTCGTCCGCTTCTCCGCCCGGTGGCACGTATCCGACCTGCGACTTGAGCTCAGCCGTCGTCTTGGGGTTCCAACCCGTCCTGTCCGCCACGTTACGGGCAAACCTCGCGCCGACGACTGAGACGATCGTGAAAACGAGGTAGAAGGTCACCGCCATGGTGAAGCGCTGCGCTACGGATGCAAAGCGGCGAGCCAGGCCGTTCCACTTCCTGTAGGGCCAGGCAAACATCAGCGGGTTGAGCAGGCCGATGCCCGCCGTCACCAACAGCGTCACCACGCCACTCGCCAGCCAGGCCGGTCCGCCCCCTGCCCAAAAGCCGGCGACGCACACCACTGCCGCCGCCACGACAGCCACCGCGAAGCCGAAGGCAGTCAGGTCGTCGTGACTCGGACGTCTTTCCAACGTGATCCTGGGAATCGTCTCCTCCCCGCTTAATCCAGCGCGAACTGCGCTTTGTACTCCTCGCCGTCGGTGAGTAGAGCCTCGGGCTGGGCTTCCTTGAGGAGGATGTGGTTCTCCAGGACGAGGACATCCATGTCCGTGCCCATGAAGCAGTGATAGGCGTCCTCCGGCGTGCACACGATGGGCTCGCCGCGGATGTTAAAGCTGGTGTTCACGATAACCGGGCTCCCCGTTCGCTCGTGGAAACGCTTCATGAGGCGGTAGTACCGGCCGTGCCGCTCCTCGTCCACCGTCTGGACCCGAGCCGAATAGTCCACGTGTGTGATCGCCGGATACTCGGACCGGGGCACCGAAACGCGCGTCGTGAGGTCGGGGTCTTCCATCAGCCGCCGCTCCTCATCGGTGAGGTCCCTGCGGACTTCCTCGCGCACCGGGGCCACGAACAGCATGTAGGGCCAGTCTTCCTCGGGCCGCGTCTCGAACACCTCGTGCACGTGCTCGCGCAGCACGCAGGGGGCGAACGGACGAAACGACTCGCGGAACTTGATCTTGAGGTTCATCGTGCGCTGGAGCTCCGGCGAGCGGGCGTCTCCGATGATGCTCCGGCCGCCGAGCGCGCGAGGACCGTACTCCATGCGGCCCTGGAACCACCCCACGACTTTCTCTTCCTCCAACAGACCGGCGATCCAATCGACGAGCCTCGACTCGTCGTCCACCCGCTCGTGCGCCGCTCCCACCGAATCCAGGAATAGCCCGATCTCCTCGTTGTCGAAAGCCGGCCCCAGTCGGCTGGCTCGCTGGCTGTCGCGCGGGCGCGGCGCGCGGGCGCGGCCCATCTCTTGGTGCCACACGAGATAGGCAGCCCCGAGGGCGCCACCGGCGTCCCCCGCTGCGGGCTGCACCCAGATGTCTTCGAACGGCCCATCCCTCTGTAGCCGCCCGTTCGCCACGCAATTCAAAGCGACCCCACCCGCCATCACGAGTTTCGGCAGTCCAGTAAGCTCGTGCGCATGAGCTGCCGCCTTGAGGACGATCTCCTCGGTCACGACCTGGATGGACGCGGCCAGGTCCATCTCCTTCTGGGTGATCTGGCTCTCCGGGGGACGGGGCGGTCCGCCGAACAGGGAGTGGAACCTGTCGGACGTCATCGTCGTGCCCTGGCAGTAGTTGAAGTAGTCCATGTTGAGCCACAGCGACCCGTCCTCCCGGACGTCAACGACGTGCTCCAGGATGGCGTCGCGATACACGGGTCTTCCGTAAGGCGCGAGCCCCATGAGCTTGTACTCGCCTGAATTCACCTTGAAGCCCGTGTAGTAGGTGAAGGCCGAGTACAGCATCCCCAGCGAATGCGGGAACCGCACTTCCTTCAGAAGCTCGATGCCCGCGCCGTGCCCGACCCCAATGGAGCTGGTCGTCCACTCCCCGACGGCATCCAGGGTCAGGATGGCCGCTTCCGCAACCGGAGACGGGTAGAACGCGCTGGCCGCGTGAGACTGGTGGTGATCCGTGAAGAAGAGCTCGCCGGCAAATCCTCCGCCGATGCCTTCATGCACCGTGCGAGGCAGATCGAGCTTTCCACCCGCCCAGCCTGGAAGCGCCTCCTTGAAGGACTCGAATCCGCGTGGCGCGTACGCCAGGTACGTCTCCAACAGGCGCTCGAACTTGACCATCGGCTGTTCGTAGAAAGCGGCGGCGGCGAGATCCGCTCCTGTGATCCCCGCATCTTCGAGACAGTAGTCTATCGCGTTCCGCGGGAAGCCCGCGTCGTGCTTCTTCCGGGTGAAGCGCTCCTCCTGTGCGGCGGCTACGATCTCTCCGTCCCGCAGCAGCGCGGCGGCCGAGTCGTGGAAGAGTGCAGAGATCCCAAGGATGTACGTCGGCATGTGTTTCCCGTTATTGAGAGTTGGCTCGAACGCGAAACGGTCCGATCAGCCGTGGAAGAGACGGTCCTGCTCGGCGCGCAATCGACCGGCCAGTGTGCCCTCCGGCAGCTCGACGTCGTCGTACGCCAGTACCTCGTCACGTTTCAGGGCACGCTTGAGCCGACAGCCCTCGGCCAGCCCCACGGGAAGCAGCCCCTCTCGGTGGGCTGCGTCGGAGTTCTCGCACTGACCGTACGTCATGTAGAATCCGATCCCATCGAGTACCTGACCCTCTTCGAGATCGATCTTCGCCGTGGCGAGGACGTCGACACGCGACCCGAATTCCGGCGCGATCGTCGCATCGTGAAACAGGGCCGCCCTCGCGACAGAGTTGTGGACCTCGAAGTGACACAGGTGATACGGCGTGTAGAAGCAGTACAGGGGCCCTTCCCCCAGCTTGTAGAGGTTGAGGTAGTGCTTCTGCCGTGGATCGTCGTGCGTCCCGAGCACGAACACTCCGGGGCCCGGCGACGCCCTGACCACGTAGTCCACGATGCCGGGACCGTCCAGCAGATCCTCGAGGGGATACCAGTTCACCGCGTCCTGTATCGAAGTTCCGGAGGGGACCGTCGGACCATGCATCCCGCGTCTGGCGACTCTCATCCCCGTGGCATTGGCCACGATCGCCTGTTCGAAGGAGATCTTCGTGCCGTCGGCGAACGCAGTGACCATGTGCGGTTTCTGGCCCCACTTCTTCGCGAACTCCGCCTGTGTCGTCGGGTTCCGGTACGGGTCCTGAAGTCCTTTGATGTTGCCACACAGCACGGGCCTCACACCGATACCGCTGACGAATCGGAACAGGTTCATGATCACGCCCGGCTGGTCTCCCTCCGAGTTCGTCACGATGAGCCCTGCCTCGTCAGCCTTCACCTTTAGAATCGGGCCGATCGTCCCATCGAGCTCGGCGTTCATCATCACGACGTGCTTACCGTGCCCAATCGCTTCGATGACGACGTTGGCCCCGAACTCCACCGCACCGGTGACCTCGATGACGACGTCGACGGCGTCGGCATGACACAGGGGCATCGGATCGTCGGAGATCGCCGGGCATCCGTCGGAAATCGCGGCCTCGAGCTCACGGGTCGTCCGGATCCGCACGGGACTGTCGACCCCCGCCTCGGCGAACGCGCGGCGAGCTCCCTCCAGCGTCCGGTTGGAGATCGCCACCAACTCCATCCCGGGAACCATGCCCACGATCTGCAGGGCGATCCCCCGGGCCATGAACCCGGCACCAACCATCGCCACACGGATCGGGGTTCCGGTCGCTTCTCTTTCCTGCAACGCACGATCGACGATCTGCATCGCTGATCCCTATCGCTTTTCTTCAGAGAGGTTTGATGCTGCGGCGTTCCGACTCACAGAGCCGCCAGCTCGGGGAACGGCACATAGTCCGGCCAACTTCGGTCCTTATCCGAGACCACTCTGATCTCATCCTGCCATTCGATTCCGAACGCCGGGTCGTCATAGCGCAGGCCGCGCTCGCTCTCGGGAGCGTAGAAAGCGGACACCAGGTAGTAGACCTCGGTATCTGGCTCCAGCGTCAGAAAACCGTGCGCGAATCCCTCGGGAACGTACAGGGCCTCGTGCTCGATGGCGTCAAGACGTGCTCCGTACCACTTCCGGTAGCTCGGTGAAGCGGGCCGAAGATCCACGATGACGTCGTACACCGCCCCTGCCGTGCACCGGATGATCTTGGTTTCTGCGGCCGGGGGGACCTGCAGGTGCATGCCCCTCAGCGTACCCACATCCGCGCTGCGCGACATGTTCGCCTGGGCGATGCGCGTCTCCAGGCCCTGTTCGGCGAATTCACGCTCACACCAGGCCCGGGCGAAGAACCCGCGTTCGTCGCCCCGTTTCTCAGGCCGGATCAGGAAAGCGTCCTTGAGCCCGGTCCCAACAAAGATCACAGCTCCCTCCAGAACAGGCGGTCATCCACCTGCCGCGTGCGCATCAGATACTGGAGCTGCTTCAGGCGTGTGAACGGCCGGTGCTCGAACACCTCCGGCGTCAGGTCGATACGCTCGAACACTTTGAGCAGTTGCTCGGCTCCGAGCCGCGCGTCCCGCTCGCACCGAAAGCCCG
>JAUVPT010000144.1 GCA_030598525.1 Gemmatimonadota bacterium | reverse complement strand
GGCGTATGGATTCGATACACGCCGGCCGTGAACTGGAGAACGCGGCCGGTGAGAGAGTCAGGCACGGGGAGGCGTCACGAGCGAGGGGTCTCCGGTCCGACCAGTTCGTCCAGGCAATTCCACGCAAGCAGGGCGCATTTCACCCGTACCGGGAACTTCGCCACGCCCGCGAGGGCGCGCAGGTCGCCAAGGTCGGTGTCGGCGGCGGCGTCCGCGTCGCCGTGCAGCATGCGGGTGAACGTGTCCATGACTTCGAGGGCCTCCTGGATGGTCCGGCCCTTCAGCACCGAACCCATCATGGACGCCGAGGCCAGGCTGATCGAGCAGCCCTTACCCTCGAAATGGACCTCGGCGATCCGATCGCCCTCGAGCCGCAGCATCAGGTCGATCACGTCGCCGCAAAGGGGGTTGTTCAGGGTGAGGGTATGGGTGGCGCCCTCCATCGGTCCCTTGTTCCGGGGCCGCCGATAGTGATCGAGAATGACCTGCTGGTAGAGGTCCTGGAGGGAACTGAGCTCCAGGCCGTCGCTGCCGTGACCGGGCATTCAAGCCACTCCGAACAGTTTTGCCGCCAGCCCCAGCGCGTCGACCAGGGCATCGATCTCCGAACGCGTGTTGTAAAGGTAGATGCTGGCGCGGGCCGTCGCATCCACCCCCAGGTGCGTCATCAGCGGTTGGTTGCAGTGGTGGCCTGCCCTGATCGCCACGCCCTTCTGGTCGAGGATCGTGGCCAGGTCATGCGCGTGGATGTCGGCATAACAGAATGAGATTACGCCCACCCGGTTCTCTCTCGGCCCATAGATTTCGAGACCGTCCAACGCGTCCAGGCTGTCCAGGGCGTAGGCGGTCAGGTCCGTTTCCCAGGCGTGGACCTGGTCGAGCCCGATGCGCTGCAGGTAGCGAATCGCCTCGGCGAATCCCACCGCCCCGGCGATATTGGGAGTGCCTGCCTCGAACTTGTGCGGCAGGGGCGCCTCCGTGAACCCGTCGAGCCGGACTTCCGCGATCATCTCGCCTCCGCCCTGCCACGGCGGCATGTGCTCCAGGAGCTCCTTACGCCCCCATAGCGTCCCGATGCCGGTCGGCGCGAGCATCTTGTGGCCGCTGAAAGCGTAGAAGTCGCAGCCGAGCGCCTGTACGTCCACCTGCAAGTGAGGGACCGCCTGCGCTCCATCGACGAGGCATACGGCGCCCGCCTCGTGGGCCTTCCGGGCGATCTCGGCCACCGGATTCACCACGCCCAGCGTGTTGGATACGTGCGTCACCGCCACCAGGCACGTCCGGCCCGACAGAAGCCGGTCGTAGTCTTCCATCACCAGCGAGCCGTCGGGCCGCACGTCAACGTACCGCACGGTGGCGCCCGCGCGTCCGGCGAGAATCTGCCAGGGGACCATGTTGGAGTGGTGTTCCATCTTGGTGAGGAGGATCTCGTCTCCCTCGGCCACGTGCGCGGCGCCCCACGTCCAGGCGACCAGGTTGATCGCCTCGGTGGTTCCTCGCACGAAGATCACTTCGCTGGAGGACGCTGCCCCGATGTGGTCGGCCACGACCTCTCGTGCTCCCTCGTAGGCCTCGGTGGCCCTGATGCTCAGCTCATGCGCCCCCCGGTGCACATTGGCGTGAATCTCCCGGTAGTAGGCGTCCACCGCCTGGATTACGGAGTAGGGCTTCTGCGAGCTGGCGGCGTTGTCCAGGTAGACGAGGGGGGATCCGTGCACCAGGCGACCGAGGATGGGAAAGTCAGCCCGGATCCGCTCGATGTCGTAAGCCGGTGCCGGCGTGAGGTCGGAGGTGGAATCAGGTGTATCCATGGGTGCGCCCCTGGCGCCTTTCCTGGCCGGACTCCGTCGGGGGGCCGGCCGGATCGTCAACCGACCCGGACCTGGATTTCCTCACCCTCCACACGGGCCTCGTAGGTTCTCACCGGCCTGACCGCGGGAAGGGCCCGCGGCGATCCGGTTTCCAGGTCGAAGCGAGCACCGTGGAGGATGCAGGTGACCTGCTTGCCCACCAGCTCGCCCGACGAGAGAGGAAACTCTTCGTGTGTGCACTCGTCGTGCAAGGCGAACACCCGGTCTCCGACATGCGCGAGGACGATCTTCTCGCCATCCAGCTCGACCTGCAACATGGTATCGACCGGAACGTCTTCCAATCGGGCTACCGTGCGGAACTCGCTCATCAGCCCTGGATCTTCGCTTCGATCGACTCGCGAATGCGGGAACGAACCCCCTCGCCGGGCACGCGCTCGAGGACCTCGTCGAAGAACCCGAACACGAGCAGACGCTCGGCCTGCTCCCGGTTCAGCCCGCGACTCATCAAGTAGAACAGCATGGTGTCGTCCACCTGGCCGACCGTGGCGCCGTGCGAGCACCGCACGTCGTCTGCGCCGATCTCCAGGTTGGGCAGAGCGACGGCGCTCGCGTCCTTGCTGAGCAGCAGGTTCCGGTTGGTCTGGTACGCGTCCGTGAGCTGCGCCCCCTCGGCCACCTTGATCAAGCCCCTGAACACGCTGCTCGAGCGCACCGAAAGAGCTCCCTTGTAGAGGAGGTCGCTGTGGGCACTCGGCGCTTCGTGGTGCTGAAGCGTGTGGTGGTCGAAGTGCTGGTCCCGGTCGCCGAACCACAGCGCCAGCATCTCACTGCGCGCCCCCTCGCCTTCCAGGTGACTGGTCACATCGGCGCGGGCGAGGTCGGCTCCGAGGGTGACGTTGAAGCCGTTCAGCGTGGAGTCCTTGCCGGTGTTCGAGTGCTGCATGCTGAAGTGCTTCACCCCCCGGCCGTATTGCTGTACCGCCAGGTAGCTGACCGTCGCACCGTCAGCGCCGAAGATCTCGACCCCGTTGAGGCTCAGCGACTCGTTCTCCAGGTCCGGCGAAACGTATTCGTCGATACACGTGACACGGGCCCCGGCTTCGGCCACGATGAGCGAATGGGTCGACACGACGCCGCCCTCTTCATCCAGATAGCGGAAGGTGTGCACCGGGTGCTCGACGTCCACTCCTTCGGGGACGTACAGGAAGTATCCGCCGGAGAGAAGGGCTAAGTGAAGGGCCCATAGCTTCTGCTCCATCGGGGCCACATCGCTCTGGAACAGAAAACGCTCCAGGAGCTCCGGTCGCTCCTCAGCGATTTCCTCCAGCGGCGCGTAGACCACTCCTCGCGCCTCCAGGGCCGGATCCAGCCGGAGATGCTCCAGGCACCCGTTGTGGCGGACCATCACGCCAGCACGCTCGCGGTCGCTCTCCATTGCCTCGCGCACCGGCGCCGGCAGTTGTTCGACGGGTACCCGCTCACCCTCGCAGGTCACGGGCGAGAACGACTCCGGATCGAAGTTCGAAAGGTCCGTGTAGCGCCACTCCTCGCTCTTCCGAGTGGGCATCGGGGTCTCGACGTACGTCTTCCACCCATCCCGGCGCAGCCGAGTGAGCAGGGAAGGCTCGTGTACGGCCCGGACATAGGTCGCGAGGCCGCGAGCGATAGACTCGACCGCGCCCTGCGTTGTATCCGTGCTCATGTCGCTGGTCACAGTTCCTTCGGCCAACGTCGGTTCTCCTTGCTTCGGAAGCCGGCCGCCTGACGCGCCCGGCCCCGGAATCTATCTGTCCTGGCGGCGCCCGGCCTCAGCCGACGCTGCCCTCCATTTCGAGCTCGATCAGACGATTGAGCTCGATCGCGTACTCGAGCGGAAGCTCCTTGGCGATCGGCTCGATAAAGCCGCGCACGACCATGGTCATGGCTTCTGCCACGGAGAGGCCACGGCTCATCAGGTAGAACAGTTGCTCCTCGCCCACCTTGGAGACCGATGCCTCGTGTCCGATCGATGAGAGGCTTTCGTCGATCTCGATGTACGGGTACGTATCCGTGCGCGCGGTTTCGTCCAGGAGAAGCGCGTCGCACTCGACGTTGGACTTCGCCCCGATCGCTCCGTCGTACACCTTGCAGAGGCCGCGATACGACGAGCGCCCCGTGCCCTTGGAGATCGACTTGGAGACGATCTGAGAGGTGGTGCGCGGGGCAGCGTGCACGACCTTGCCGCCCGTGTCCTGGTGCTGCCCGTCACCGGCGTAGGCGATGGAGAGGATCTCTCCGTGTGCTCCCTCGCCGACCAGGTAACACGACGGGTACTTCATCGTGAGCTTGGAGCCGATGTTGCCGTCCACCCATTCCATGTTCGCATTCTCGTGCACCATCGCCCGCTGGGTGACGAGGTTGTACAGGTTGTGCGACCAGGTCTGGATCGTGGTGTACCGGAAGCGAGCCCCCGGCTTCACGATGATCTCGATCACCCCGGAGTGAAACGAGTCCGTGGAATAGCTGGGCGCCGTGCAGCCCTCGATGTAGTGCGCTTGGGCGCCGTCCTCGACGATGATCAGGGTGCGCTCGAACTGGCCCATCTGCTCCGCGTTGACCCGGAAATAGGCCTGCAGTGGAATGTCCACGTTCACGCCCTTCGGGATGTACACGAACGACCCGCCAGACCACACCGCCGAGTTCAGAGCCGCGAACTTGTTGTCCTGCGGAGGGACGATCGTGGCGAAGTACTCGCGGAAGATCTCCGGGTAGAGCTTGAGGCCGTCCTCGATGGACTCGAAGATGATGCCCTGCTCGGTCCACTCTTCCTTCAGCGAGTGATAGACCATCTCCGACTCGAACTGGGCGCCGACACCCGCGAGGATCTTGCGCTCGGCCTCGGGAATACCGAGTCGCTCGAAGGTGGTCTTGATCTCGTCGGGGACGTCATCCCAGGACCGCTCCATGTGGTCCTGCGGCTTCAGGTAGTAGTAGATCTCATCCAGGTTGAGGCTGGCGACATCACCACCCCAGTCCGGAAGCGGTTTGGAATAGAAGATCTCGAGGGCCTTGAGCCGGAACTCCAGCATCCACTCCGGCTCTTCCTTGTGCGCGGAAATCTGCCGCACGATCTCTTCGCTCAGGCCCTTCTCCGCCTTGAATACGGGCTTCTCCTCGGTGACGAAGTGGTACTTGTACTCGTCGAGCCCGAGATCCTTAATGGATTCATTCTGCGGCATAATCTAATCCTGCCTTAGCCTCTCGCCCCTGTCCCGCGACGGGCGATCCGTCACGGGCCCTCGCGCCCGATACGCCTGCTCTCATCCGACCGTGGCCGCCTCGGGCTCCTCGTGCAGCCAGTCGTAGCCCATCTCCTCGAGCCGGTCCGCGAGCTCCGGGCCGCCGG
>JAUVPT010000214.1 GCA_030598525.1 Gemmatimonadota bacterium | reverse complement strand
GGTTGCAATCATCGCACCACCCGGGAGCACTTCACGCAGCGGTTCGGAAACGAGTGTAAAAATGCGGGTCGAAAACGGCAACAGACCGATGAACACGATGACAACAGCGACGGCAAGTTTGAGCAACCTGCCGCGCAATTCAACCAGGAGAGCGCTCCGCCCTCTGGGTAGAGATCCCCGACGATGGCGCTCACGTTGGGCTTCAGTAGACCGGTGCCCAGCACGATGAGGATCAGCCCACCGTAGAAGGCCGGCATCCCACCGGTCCCATGCGCGGCGAGGGAGAGATTTCCGGCTGCGATCAGCACGCCGCCCCAGAATACGGAGCCCCGTTGGCCCATCAGCCTGTCGGCCACCCAGCCGCCGGGAAGAGCGAAGAGATAGACGCTGGCCGTGAAGATCCCGTAGATCGCCGCAGCCGTGGCCGCGCTCATCCCGAGCCCACCTGTGGCCACCGCGGCGGTCATGAACAGGATGAGGATCCCGCGCCCGCCGTAGAAGCTGAACCGCTCCCACATTTCCGTGAAGAAGAGGGTGGCCAGGCCGCGCGGATGTCCGAAGAAAGAAGTATCGCCCGGGTGAACGGGCGAGGCAGCGCCTGGAGCCGAACCAGTGGTATCGCTCATCAACTCACTTGCCTCCTGATCGATCCGAGGGGTTGAGGTCCCGACGGGTCAGCCTCGGCCCGCCGATACCGGACGATCGAAGCGCGCAATATCGTTGCGCCTCCGTCCCGGGAGCAAGTTCAGCCTAATCCCGCTTCCGCCAGGAAGCGTCGCGCGACTGCAGGCCACGCGAATTGTTGCCAGCGCTCCGCGCCCGCAGCCGCCAACCGGTCTCGCAGGTCTCCGTCCCTCAACACGCGGATGAGGGCTGCCGCGAGACCCTCCACGTCGTCCGGTGCGACGAGAATGGAAACCTCTCCGTCCGGCGCGGTGTCCGGCACCGCCCCGCACTCGGCTGCCACGATCGGGAGGCCGGAGGCCATCGCTTCGAGGAAGACGATTCCGAAGCCTTCCTGCCTCGACGGAAGACAGAACACATCCGCTCGCGCGAGCTGGGCTCGGACCTCGCGTGCGCTTTCCACCGCGCCGACCAGCTCCACGGTGTCACTGAGATTCAGCGATTTCACGAGCGCACGGAGCCGAGGCAACTCGGGGCCGTCGCCAAGGACCGTGAGGCGGACCCCCGGGACGGCCTCCCTGACCGTGACCATGGCGCGGACCAGCACGGCCGTGTTCTTGCGCCGATATTGGCGGGCCACGCTGACGATCGACGGGGCAGGGCCTTCCGGTTGGCCGGCGCGGGAGAAACCGGCCCAGCTCTCGACGTCGATACCTTCGGGCACGACACCTACTCCTTCCAGCTCGAGCCCATATGCGACGATCGCTACCCTGCGACTGTGCTCGCTGGTGACGACCACCCGGTCTGCTGCTCTCGCGTTCCTCCGCTCGAGCCTCGACAGGAGACGGAATCGAGCCCGGGTCCAGCCGCGTTCGTACCGGAGTTCGTCGGCCGCCACTCCCTTGAGGGCTACCACGTACGGGGCGCTCGAGCGGCCCAGAAAGCACCCGTCCAGATCGAATCCGACGATCAGGTCAGCGGCAAGCGATCGGACCCGGGTTCGAAACCCGATGTTGGCTACGATCCGGGTAAGATTCGAGGATCCAATCCGGGTTCGCGGCCGAAGGATCGTGACCCGGTGGCCCAGGGAACGCAGCCCATCGGCGAGGCCCGCGATGGCGACGGCGGAGCCGCTGCCCCGGGCTCGGTCCGCGAACCAGGAATCGAGGAAGAGAATGTCCAGGGAATCGGAGTCGTTCACGAACGCCGGCTACAGCCGATCGATGCGGGCCGCCAGGATGAAGTCGCTCTCCGTCAGGCCGTCGATCTTGTGCGTGAAGATCTCGATCTCGACTCGACCCCAGGTGAGGCGGATATCGGGGTGGTGGCCTTCGGCCTCCGCGAGCTTGCCCACCAGGTTGGTGAAATCGAGTGCCGTGACGAAGTCGGGGAACGAGATCACTTTGTGAAGGTGGTGTTCTCCCACCACCTGCCAACCGCCGCCCAACTCTTCGTGAAGAGTGCGCAGGTCGTCACCGGCCAGCGGAGGGACGCCGCCGCGACACGGCACACAGTGCTTCGACGAAAGCGAATCGCTCACGGGGACCCTCCTTGCAGTAGTGAGACCTTCAGTCGGCCGACGAATCCCCATCTACGGCCTCCGAAGCCTCGGAAGCGAGCACGACCCGGTTTCGTCCCAGCCGCTTCGCGGTGTACAGCGCCCGATCGGCCGAGCGCATCAGGGTCTTCGGGTCGTCCCCATCTTCACGGAGGAAGGCGACGCCCAGGGAGGCGGTCAGGTCCACCGGAAGCGGCGGGTCCTCTTCCAGGATCAGGTCGTCGATCCGGGCTCGCAGTCGCTCGGCGATGCTGAGCGCCAGCTCCCGGTCGGTGCGGATCAAGAGGATCGCGAACTCCTCTCCTCCGATTCGGGCGATCTGATCGCTGTCGCGAACGCTCTCCCGCAGCGTTCTGGCCAGAGCCTGCAGGCACCGGTCTCCCGCCTGGTGGCCGAACTTGTCATTGACAGACTTGAAGTGGTCGACATCGAGGAACACCAGGCCGAGCGGTTCGTCGTACCGCGTGGCCCGGCCGACGTTTTCCTCCAGCTGCTGGTTGAAATGCCGTCGGTTGAACAGGCCGGTAAGAGCGTCCGTGATCGCCAGTCTACGGGTTTCCTCGAGTAGCTGAGCGCTCCGGATTACTTCGGCTGCCTGGCGGGCGATGACGGTCAGCGTCTGTACGTGCTCGTCGCTGAAAGCGTGCACTTCCACCGACTCGGCGTTGAACACGCCGATGATCGTGCCGTCCGCTATCAGCGGTACCGCGACCTCACTGCGGGCTCCCGGGACGCCAGGGATGTACGCCTCCTCGTCCAGGCGGTCGATGTCATGCACGACCTGAGTAAGCCCCGTCTCAGCGCACCGGCCCGTGATGCCATGTCCCACCGGGATCTCGAGGAACCTGACCGCCGCCTGGTATCCCTGTCCCGCGGCCACCCTCAGGTTCTTCCTCGAGTCGTCCAACAGCAGAATAGCTGACTGGCCCTGGGGGATGACCTCGCCCGCGATCTCCAGCATCGAGTTGAGCGTCGCTCCCAGTGCACCGGCCTCGCTCGCCAGGTTCGAGATCTTGTACAGGGCACTCAGCTGGTCGATCCGCTGGCGCAGCTCAGCCTGGGCTTGAAAAGCGAGAATGCCAAGTGCAGCCTGCGTCCCTAGCACCGTGAGCAGCTTTTCGTGCTCGGAGGTGAACGCGTACAGGCGGTCCGACTCCAGGTTCATCACCCCGGCGACCCGATTCCCGACAATCAACGGGACCGCCAGGTTCGATCTCGCCTCGGCCAGTCCCTGCACGTACCGCGGGTCCTGGGATACGTCGCCTACGCGCACGGACTCCCGATTCGCTGCCGCCCACCCGCTGAGGCCCTGGCCGAGGACGAGCGAGGCCCGTCGGATTTCGGAAGCCCGCTCGCCGTAGCCGGTGAGCTGCTCGACCGTCAGGCGACCGGTCTCCGCGTCCAGCAGCATGACCGCCGCGTGCTCGAAGCCGATCAACTCGCGGGCCTGCTCGAGCACCTCGCTGAGAAGTTCCTCGAGCGAGTCGTGGAGACCCAGCGCCCGAGTGCTTTCGTACAGGGCGTCCAGCGTTCCGAGTCCCCGGCTCGCGGGCTGCTCGTCCCCTGCCATGGTGCCTCCGTCGGAGTCGTTCATGCGAGCAGCGACTTCCCGAATGCCTTGACCGTGAGAACCGGGCAGTCGGCGCGTCGGAGAACCTTATCCGTCACACTGCCGAGCATGACGTGCGTAAGCCCCCCGAGACCGTGCGTCGCGATGACGATCAGGTCCGCCGGAATGCCCTCGGCGGCTTCCAGGATTCCGGCGACTGCACGGCCCTCCGTGACATGGATCTCAGTTTCGACCTCGGCTCCCGCCCGGGTCGCCACGCCGAGAAGAGCCTCCCGGAGGCTACCCTCGACCAGCGAGTAGTCGGAAGCCGCTGCCACCCCTCCCCCGGCGTACACTTCCGGGGTCACCGGCTGCTCGAAGACGTGCAGCAGGTGCATGCGG
>JAUVPT010000160.1 GCA_030598525.1 Gemmatimonadota bacterium | reverse complement strand
TTTGATCGATGGTCGGTCCAGGTCACCGGGATTCGAGAGCGGCGGATCATGGACCCGGCCGTGGATCGATGCGCCGAGTGGATGTGCGCGGAGGCGGGTCGCACGGCATTGGCTGACGCGGGGATGGAGGCATCCGAACTGGATCTGCTGCTCGTCGCGTCGCTTACGGAACTGGACGTCGTCCCGAACGCGGCTTGCACCGTTGGCGCAATGCTGGGTGTTCCCACGACTCCTGGTTTCGTGCTCAACGCCGCGTGCGCCGGGTTCGTGTATGCCCTGGCAGCGGGTTATGCGTTCGTGACGTCGGGCTCCGCGCGCAACGTGCTGGTCATTTCAGGCGACTTCCTGACGGGAATCACCGACTACTCGGATCCGAAGACGGCCGTCCTGTTCGGGGACGGGGCCGGCGCCGTGGTGCTCACTGCGGAAGGGGGTCGCGGGCGCCTGCTCGCCGCGCCCTATACGACGGCTGACTACTCCCCCAAGCACCTGAACCTGACGGGCCAGGCGGTCATGCTGCCCGGCGATGCCATTCCCAAGCTGGGCATGGGCGGTGGACCCAACGTGCTCCGGAACGCGATCAAGTCGATGGTGGGCGTAGCCGAACGTGCGCTCGAGCGGACGGATCTAGACTGGACCGATGTGGACGTCGTGGTTCCCCACCAGGCCAACAAGCGGATTACGGCGGGAATCGAGAAAGCCTTGAAACTCCCCAGGATTCGCGTAATCGATGTGATCGAGACGTACGGCAACTCGTCGGCATCCACGGTTCCAATCGCGCTCGACGAGGCCCTGAGGGGCTTGCATGGCCCACTCCCGCAGACGGCGAACATCGTGCTCACCGCAGTGGGTGGCGGTTACACGAGTGGTGGGGCCGTGATCGAGTGGAATGGGGGTACCCCGGCTTGACGGGGCTTCCGCGCTCAGCCGGGCAGGACCACCACCTCGACTGAGAGGACTTTCGGCAGGTAACGGGCGATCGCGTGCCACTCGATGCCGTCGGGGCTCCCGAACACGTGACCCGTGGACGTGCCGAAATAGATTCCACATGGTGTCAGCCCGTCTGTGGCGAGCGCCTCACGCAGCACGGTGAGCCAGGCCTGTTTCTGCGGAAGGCCCTCCGTTCGCGCCGTCCACGACCGTCCGGCGTCATTGGACTCGTATACGCGGAGTCTTCCTTCGCACACCGCCCGCAAATGGCTGCTTTCCTCGGGAATCACCCAGCACCGGTCCGGGTTGGACGGATCGATGCCCATGACATAGCCGAAATCGCTCGGGAGACCAGCCGTGATTTCGATCCACGTATCACCAGAGTCGTCCGTTCGGTAGGTGCCACAGTGATTCTGCTGGTACAGCCGCTCCGGCGTCCCCGGGTGCAACCGCACGCTGTGCACGCACTGCCCGGCTTCGGGCCGCGTATTTGACAGGAACTCGGCCCGCACTCCCGCGTTGATCGCTACCCACGATCGTCCCGCGTCCTCGGAGCGATACGCGCCTCCCGCTGACACCGCAGCGAAGATCCGGTTCGGGTTCTCGGGATCCACCTGGATCGAGTGAAGCGCCAGGCCCCCTTTCGCCGGCTGCCACAAAGCAGCCGTCGGGTGCTCTTCGATGCTGATGATCCGCTCCCAGGTACATCCCCGGTCCCTCGACACGAAGAGCGCCGCGGGCTCAACGCCCGCATAGAGCACTCCTGGCTCGCCGCCACCTCCCGTTGCCAGGTGCCAGATCGCCTGCACGGCGTGGCCTGAGTTCTCGGGGAACGCCGGCCGGGCTTCGAGGGGTTCCCACGTGATACCGGCGTCCCTCGTTCGGTAGACGTGCGCGCCCCACACCTCATGCCGGACCGCAGCGTAGCCGGTCCCGGCGTCGTGGGGGTCAAGGATAGCGTGATACACCTCGTAGCCGGCGATCGCGGGCCCCTCCACGGTCCACTCCCGCCGGTCCCCGTCGGACAGGGCCCGGAACAGCCCCCGACGGGTACCGATCAAGGCGAGGACCTGCTGATTCACGACCAGTCTCCGGGGAGGGGAATCACTTCGACGATCTCTCCGGCCTCGACCTCCGTGATTCCCTCGGGGACGATGAGCAGGCCATCAGCGGAGCTCATGGACGTCAGGATCCCCGAGCCCTGCGGGCCGGTGAGTTCCACCTCGGGAAGGTCTCCGGGGACGCGGGACAACCGAACACGATAGAAATGAGTGAGCTCGGCCGACGAGGAGATCGCCTTTCTTGCTCGTGCCACGACCCGCGGAGCCTCGTGGTGACGGTGGCCCATCATCTTTCGCAGCGCGGGTCGAAGGAACACCTCGAACGTCACCATCGCCGAGACGGGGTTCCCGGGGAGACCCCAGAACGGTCGTCCACCCAGGAGGCCGAACGTGAGGGGGCTGCCCGGCCGGATGCTGGCTCGCCAGAACAGGCGCCGCATTCCCATGTCGTCCAGCGCCTCTTTGACCTGGTCGTGGTCGCCCACGCTTACGCCTGCCGAGGAAATCACGGCGTCGCAATCCGTTGCGCGCTCGAGGCACCGTCGTACGTCGTCGGCGTCGTCACGGGCGATACCGAGAGGAACCGGTTCAGCGCCGGCCGTCACGAGTTGTGCTGCGAGGGCGTGCCCGTTGGAATTCATGATTCGCCGTCCGGCCCTGACTTCCGCTACCTCGTCGAAGTCAGCCAGTTCGTTGCCATTGGACAGCACGCCGACCCGCGGACGACGGCGCACCAGGACATCAGACATGCCCTGCATGGCGAGGACTCCGATGGTAGCCGGGGTGACCGGATCTCCCTGGTGGAGAACGGTGTCCCCTCCCTCGATGTCCTCGCCGCGGCGTCTGATGTTCCGTTCCGCGTCCGTCTCCTGGAAGAAACTCACCTCTCCCGGGGGGGCCTCCTTGGTGTGTTCGACCCGAATCACACCGGAGGCGTCCGCTGGCACGGGCGCTCCGGTCATGACCCTGGCCACCGTTCCGGGTGCGAGCGGGCCGGATGGGAACGAACCCGCCGGAATGTCGTCGGAAACGGGCAGGGTGATCGGGTTCTCAGGGCCTGCGCCCCGGACGTCGCCAGCGTGGACTGCGAATCCGTCCATCGCGCTGTTGTCCCACGGGGGGTGGAATACGGAGGCCTTCACGTCCTCGGCGACAGCGCAACCCAGGGCTCGGGCCGCCTCGATACGCTCGGCAGGCAGGACATCACAGTGAGCGAGGATCGTTTCCAGGGCCTCGCGCCAACCCAGCCAGTCCGCTTCGGGGTCTCGCCGGGGGCCGGAAAGACGTCCGGGGCTCATCGACCATCCCCGCGATACTCGGGCCATCCCGGTTCCACGGGACGCCGGTACAGGGCCACCTGTTCGATGATCAGGTCCTCGAGCGCCACAGCCACGCTCCCCGAGACGTCGTAATCGTTCACCATGAGCGAAAACACCAGGGTCTCACCGCTTCCGTCCGTCAGGTACCCGGACAGGGTCCTGGCCGAAGCGAGCCCGCCGGTCTTGGCCCTCACGTTTCCTTCGGCCGGGGTGCCGGAAAGGCGGCGTCGCAGCGTACCGTCCACCGCCGCGACCGGAAGGCCGTCGAGGAACACTCTGAATTCCGGGTGCCTCCACATCGCCCTCAGAAGCCGGGCCATGGCATTCGGAGCGATCCGGTTGTAGCGGGAGAGCCCCGATCCGTCGGATAGGGCCATGGCCCCGGGCTCGATTCCCCAGCCTGCGAGGACCCCTTCCACAACCGCGAGTCCGGCTTCGGCCGTTCCCTCGCCGGACATCTCCCGGCCCACCGTACGCAGCAGCAACTCGGCCATCTGGTTGTCGCTGGGCTTCAGCATCGCGGATACGGCCGCTCCCAGCGAGTCCGACGACACTACATGCGACCAGGTCGGCTGGGCCGGCCGGTGGTCATCGAAGGCCCTGCGGATCTCACCCCCGACCTCGATTCCGGCCGCCGCCAGCGCCTCGCCGAAGTGTGCGAGCAGGTACAGCGTAGGGTGGTGCGTCGCCAGGTGCAGGGGCACCGTATCGGCGGCCGGTATCCACCCCGTCATCCGCACGTCGCCACCTTCCGGTGGAGGCTCGTACTGCAGGCGCACGGCCGATCCCGGGGCTCCCGTCCGCACATCCACCGCCAGGGGCAGCGCCGGTCCCGGCCGAAGGAGTTCGAATCGTGCCGGATCACCGACGTTGCTGCCCGGCACGAGCCGGGCGCGAACCGTATTCGGCCGCACCTGTAACGCCGAGATGCCGGACGCCCAGTAGGTGTAGAGTTCGTGCCAGAACCAGCCCTCTCCCCATTGCGGCCCGCCGAACGCCCGGTCATCGCCGATCACGTCCCCTGTGATCCGGGAGATTCCGGCTCGCTTGAGGAGCTCGGGCCAGGCTGCCACGACCTCGCGGGTGAGCCACGGGTCGCCCCCTCCCACGATCCACAGGTCACCCTCCAGCACGCCATCGGTGAGGAGGCCGTCGGCCGCGAGAGATGTCTTCCAGCGGTGCGAGGGTCCCAGGGCGTCGAGGGCCACGGCGGCCGTTACGAGCTTCGTGTTACTCGCCGGAACGAACAGCTTCTCACCCTGGAGTTCGTAGAGCACTTCACCGGTCTCGGCAACTTGAATGACCAGGCCTACGTGGGCGCGCGTGAGTGCCGGGTCGGACAGGATTCGATCCAACCTGGCCGCCAACTCCACGGGCGAGTCCAGGGTCGTGGAGTAGCCGGATCCTTCGATCAGGGCTGGCTCCTGTCCCGGGACGGGCAGCGGTGCGGCGAGCGACCACAGCAGTCCGGCGAGTACGAGCTGACCCGCCGGCTTCGATCCCCACGGGTGAAAACCAGGCAACCGAATCATCCGACCCATGCTCATTTCTCCTCCGGGATCTGGACCTCGCGGTCC
>JAUVPT010000104.1 GCA_030598525.1 Gemmatimonadota bacterium | reverse complement strand
GGCGTTCGCCGATGATTCGATTCCTACCCTCGCGATCATCCAGACGAATTTCCTGGGGCAGAACCCTGATACCCTGCTGTCTCCGGACGTGGGGCCGGAAACGTTAAGGGGTGCGCCCGCCGTCAGGGGAAGCCTCGTCTCCACGCCCTCCATCGGCGGCTTGTGGGTGTTCTCGAAGGCGGCGTCGGACACGGTCTTCGAGGTGTCGGGTAACGACCCGTCGCGCAAGCTGGCTCTTCCGGAGGCTGATACGCTGCGCGCGGGCATACTGGCTGACCTCCAGCAGGAGATCCTGTGGGTCGTCGCACCGCGGCCGACGGGCGGCCTCGAATACGAGGCGTATGACATCTCCGGTCCGGGAGACGATGGTGTCATCAACGGGACCACGGCGTATCTGGGAGTCCGTACGACTCCCCTCTATTTCCTTGCCAGGGTCACGTTTGACGGCTCCGTGTCCGGGTGGTGGCGCGGGGATCGTGGAGTCTACGCCCCGAAGGGTTACGACATGCGGGTCGACGAGCTGCGTGACGGAGCACCGTCCGCCCGTGCGACCCGCGTCGCACGGCGAGCAGCCACCGCGAACCTGTGGGTAGAAGTTCTGCAGGCCGTGGAGGAAGCGAAGGAAGAGGCCCGCAGGGAAGATGAGGAGGTGCGTGCAGAAGAAGAGTTGGATTAGCTCCTTCTGGTCAGCCCGACCCGGTATTCCCAGACACAGAGGGCCGGCCCGATCGATGGGCCGGCCCTTTTGCTTCTGTATGGTCATCCCGCGTCTGGAGAGTCGCGCGGGTTTCAGGCGTTCAAATGCCGCGAGCCGCCACCTCGTCATACAGGCGGGCGATCGTCTCGATTCCCTTGTGATACGTCTCAACGTCCATCCACTCGTTCGGGGCGTGCGCGTTTCCGCCCGGAGGGGCAAAGCCCAGCAGCAGCACCGGTCCCTTGAGGACTTCCTCGAACAGCGGAATGATCGGAATCGAGCCGCCTTCTCCGATGTAGACCGGCCGGCGGCCAAAAGAGTCCTCCAGGGCCTGCGCGGCGGCCTCGAACAACGGACTGTCGGGATCGCCGGACCAGGGCCAGCCACCGTGTGCAGGGACCACACGCACGGTCACGCCTTCGGGCGCCAGGGACTCGACGTACTTCGTGAACAGCTGCGCGATCTCGTCCGGATCCTGGTCGGCCACGAGTCGCATGGAGATCTTGGCGCTCGCCTTGGCCGGCAGGACGGTCTTGGCTCCATCTCCCGTGAAACCCGAGATCATGCCGTTCACGTCGAGAGCGGGACGGTACCACAGACGCTCGAGCGTGCTGTACCCGGCCTCACCGTCCAGTGCGGGGGCGCCTGTTTCCTCGATGAATTCCTCGTCTGTGAAGGGGAGGGCGCGTGTCTCGGCGCGAATCGTCTCCGATATCGGTCGGACCCGATCGTAGAATCCCGGGACGGTGACCCGACCGTCCTCGTCCTTGAGCTTCGAGATGATCTGGGCAAGAGCGAACGCCGGGTTCACCACGGCCCCGCCGTAGCTGCCCGAGTGCAGATCGCCGGCGGGTCCGTCCACGAACACCTCGAGATAGGCGATGCCTCTCAGTCCGGTACCGATCGACGGGATGTCGATTCCCAGCATCCCCGTGTCGCTGACGATCACCGCATCACACGCCAGCCGGTCGGCAGCGGAACGCAGAAAGGTCTCCAGGTTGATGCTGCCAATCTCCTCTTCGCCCTCGAAGCAAAGCTTCACGTTGACCGGCATCCCGAAGCCGCCTTTGATCCTGGCCTCGAGAGCCTGGACGTGCATCAGGACCTGGCCCTTGTCGTCGTTCGTGCCGCGCGCGTAGATGCGGCCGTTCTTGTAGGTCGGCTCGAAGGGAGGCGCGTCCCATAGCTCCTCCGGGTCCACGGGCTGCACGTCATAGTGTCCGTACACCAGCACGGTCGGCGCGGCCGGATCTACCATCTTCTCGGCGACCACGAAGGGATTCCCCTCCGTCGGGATGATCTCGACGTTGTCCATCCCCGCCTCGCGTACGATCTCCGCCAACCACTCCGCGCAGCGGGCCACATCCTCTGCGTATCGCTTCTCGGTGCTCACACTGGGGATACGAAGAAAGTCGACGAACTCCTGCTCGAACCGCTCTCTGTTGGAGCGGAGATATGCGGTCAGGTCTGAACTCACGGTTCTACTCCGGTTGGTTTGGGGTACGCGGTGCACCGTCGCACCGCTCGAGAGCCATGGCGAGGGCCGCAGCCAGCAGTCCGCGCTGTGCGTTTCCGGCGCGCCGAACTGCCTCGTCCACTGCTTCGGCGACGGTGGCCTCGATCGACTCGAAGACGATGCGTGGCTGCAAAGGAAAGTCCGAACGGCTCTGGCAGGCGAAAGCATGCGCCGTGCCACAACTTGCTATGATGTCGGCCACGATCGCGAAGCGACCGTCGGCATCCTGCTCGACGCTGGTGTCACCGGGTTCGTCGGCAGCGAATGGGTGGTTCGCGCCGGCGATGATAGACGTGACGCCTGCCGACTGGACTCTGTCCAGCACATCGACATCGAGAGTGCCGGATGCGGCAGCGGCCACGAACATGTCAGCTCGAGCGTCGAAGAACGCATGGGCCGGAGCTGAGACGCCAGCTCCCGCCACGGCCGGCAACGTGTTCCCCTCTCGGCTCAGCAGCAGATTTTCGACCTCGTCCACCGAGAATCCCTCCTCGTGGAGCAGACACCCCCGTGCATCCATGATGCCCACCAGCCGGAAGCCGGCTCGTACCATGTAGAGAGCGGCAGCTCCACCCACGGAGCCGAAGCCCTGGAGAAGCACGCGAGTATCTGAGGGTGAGCTTCCCTGGTGGTGCAGCAGCCTGAGCGCGGACTGTGTCACGCTGTATCCGGTCACGAGGGCAAAGACCCGGGCTTCCTTTCCGGCCAGTCCATACTCCGGTGGAACCGGCTGATCGAGCCCGATGTGCATGAGCTCCGAGCGGCGTCCGAGCGCCTCACCGTCCAGTCCGAAGTGTCCCCTGAGCACACCGATCTGCGGGTGTCCGATGCCGATGTCTCGACACAGGGGGATCACCTCTTCCATCTCGCTGACGTTGAGATCTCCGGCCGTGCCGTACCGGGTGAGGAGCTCCGATTGGATCGCCCGGAACCAGCGCTCGAGAACTTCCTGCTTCCTGGGATCCGCTGGATCGAAAGAGATTCCTGACTTAGCGCCGCCGATGGGGGGACCGGCGAAAGCGAACTTGAGCTCCATCGCCTTCGCCAGGAACGTCACGTCGTCACGCGTCAGGCCGACCCGCATGCGCGTGCCGCCGCCCGCGGCCCCGCCCTTGAGGCTGTTGATGACGAGCCACCCCCGGGCGGCGGTCTCGCGATCGTTCCATTCGAAAACGATCTCGGGCGCCGCCCGGAAGTACTCCTGGTAGCTCTTCCAGACTTCTCCGTCTCTCCCGTCAGCTCCTGCCATTCACCCGGCCAGGCTTCGCGGGACGCGGGTCAGCCTTCGACCGCTTCCCACTCGTTGTTGGTTCGATCCAGATCCGGATAGTTGCCGTCCGCGTCGATCGTGATCTTCGTCAGGTCCCCGGATGTCGGGACCGTGGCGGTCTTCGTGCGCGTGCCGGCCCACACGGAAGGCGGCCACACGACCGTCTCCGAAGAACCGTCGGCGTACTCGAGCGTCATCTCGACGGGCATTACGCCGCTGGACAGGTTGGATACCGTGACCTCGGCGGAGCCGGAGCCCGGCACAACCTGGTCAACGGCCTGGTCCAGGGTCGCGGTCCCGAAGAACCAGGGCTGCCAGAACCAATCGAGGTCTGCCCCGGCCGTCTCCGACATCATGGCGAAGAAGTCCCACGGCATGGGGTGCTTGAACGCCCACGTCGCCGCGTAGTCCTTGTAGAAGGCGTCGAACTTCTCCTGTCCGACCATGTGCCGCAGGGTGTGCAGCATCATGCCCGGCTTGCTGTAGGCGGAGACATTCTGGCCGAACATGTGCTCGGCGTAGTCCGCGTGTCCCATGATGGGTTCCTGCATCTCCATCTGGACGACCATCTGGTAGCCGCGGTCATCGCCGGGACGGGTGACAGGGGTCTCGTAATAGTCGGCCATGGCGAGCGACGTGTTGTACGTCGTGAGCCCTTCGTCCATCCACGGGTAGGCCATCTCCTTCGTGCCCACGATCATCGGCATCCAGAAGTGGCTGAGTTCGTGCGTAACCACACCGTTCAGCCCCCGGTCCGCTGCCTGGTGTGTGATGAACGTGATCATCGGGTATTCCATCCCGCTCACCTCGGGCGGCCCCATGGCCGCCGTGGCCTGCGGATACGGATACGGAAGGATGAGGTCGGAGAAGAACTCGATGGCATGCTTCGCGTACTCGGTGGCCGGCGCCCAATGATCCATCCTCGGATCGAACACGTTCTGGATCAACACCCTACCCTGCTCGTGCCCGGTCTCAGCGCCGGTGACGTGCCACACGTAGGTGCCACCCGCCGCAAACGCGAAGTCGCGCACCATCTCGGCCTCGAGCGTCCACGTGTGCCAGCCATCGGCCGACGGAAGTGTCGCGTTGCCGGCTTCGCGGTCCTCGACACTCACCACCTTGACGACCGTATCGAGAGCTGGGGCCGAGGCAAGGGTCTGCACGGCCTCCGGGTGAAGAACGTCTCCCGGGTTGGTCAGCATGCCCGTGCCGACGACCAGCCAGCCCTCCGGTACCGTGACGTTGACCGTGAAATCGCCGTAGTCGGTGTAAAACTCGCCGCTGCCCAGATACGGCGACTGGTCCTGCCCGAACACGTCGTCGAACACCGCGACCTGCGGGTACCACTGCGCAAGCTGGAAGATCTCGTTGTTCAGGTGGCCCATCCGGAAGCCGCCGCTGCCGGCGACCACGAACGACCAGTCCACGTCGAGCTCCACGAGGCCACCCGGGGCCAGGGGCTCCGGCAACGAGATCACGGCGAGCGTTCCGTTAACCCGGAAACCGGGCTCCTGTGGGCCACGCTGCTGCTGACCGAAGAACCGGCGAGGCGGAAGCTCCTCCAGGTCCACACCTCCCACGGCCACCCGGCCCAGTGTCATGCCACCCGTGATCGTGGTGCTCCTGCCGCGCGGCGACCCCTCTGCAAACACGTTCTGGTACAGGTGAAGAACGATGACCGGCCGCTCATGCGGCGTATCGTTCCGGATCGTGATTGTCTCGCTGGCCGTTACCAGAGCGGACTCCGGCTCGATCTTCACATCGATGTCGTAGTCCACCCACTGCTGCCAGTAGTCCGCGCCCGGTCGGCCGTCTGCCCTGCGCGTACCCTGATCGAGCGCAGCGACATAGCCACTCGGGGGCTGAACCGGGTTGAATACCGGATAATCGACGACGAGCCCCTCGCCATCGGCCGGGTTGGCATCCTGCGCCACAGCGTTCGGCGCGGTCGTGGCTACCACTATCGCCAGTGCGATGATCGATCGACTCCACACACCCACCATGTTCCGCCTCCCCATCGTCCTCTACCTCCGTACAATGACGTTTCTGACGCTTGGTCTCTCCGCGTCAGTAACAGGTATCCACCTTCTCCCGCTGTATCGCGGGACGGCAACCTACTCAGGTATCTCGAAGTCCGTCCAGTTGACGAGCGGTAGAAGCTGGTGCTTTCCTTCGTGCCTCCAGTCGGCCGGTGGCCACGCCATCGAGCCGAACGGCGCGATCCGGCTCACACCCAGACGAGTCGCCAGCGCGGCGAGTTTCTGAAGTCCCTCGGCGCCAGAATAGCCCAGCGTCTGGATCCGCCCCTCCAGGGGTCGCAGCGTGTCTTCCAGGGTCTCGAGGTCCGGAACATGGTGCACCCAGACCACCCGTGGCAGCGACTCCGCCCTTGCCGCCGGGTCCTCGCTGGACAGGATGGTCCAGGCCAGGGACTCACCGGGACTTTCGACGGCTGACCGGCCGTCCTCGTAGCCGCTGAACTCGAAGGCCGTCCGGGCGGCCCGGATCGCTACGGCTTCGGCCGTGGTGGGGTTCGGAGGCGGGTGTTGGCTCGTGTGCTCCGTCAGGGCGGCTGCCAGGTGCTCGACGAACCGCCGGGGCGAGTCGCCCACTACGTACACGAGCCGGGGCGACACGCAGCCCTGCTGATCATAGGCGCATACGTCGCGAGCCAGCCCCGTGGCGGCGGACGGCGGGCTGTCCTGAAGCACCACCGCAACGCCTGTCTTCGGCCCGTACGT
>JAUVPT010000320.1 GCA_030598525.1 Gemmatimonadota bacterium | reverse complement strand
TCACCCGTCCCCGGCCCTCGGATCGCGCGTACTCGAACGCGGCGCGCACGATCCTCTCGACGCCGGGGCGGGTAGCGATGGCTTCGCTCACGGCCCGTTCATCCGGCTCGCCGGCCGACTCGATCCGTCCGGCACCCGTGTACAGGCCCTCCGTGTTCTCGCGGAAGATGACGAAGTCGATGGGCCGATGGTCCGCCGATCGGAGCGGGGACAGCTCGGGAAGCCGCAACCGGGCGGGACGGAAGTTGATATACAGGTCGAGCCGGAACCTCAGTCCGAGGAGGATGTCCCTCGCATGCCGTCCGTCCGGCACCCTCGAGTCCCCGACGGCGCCGAGCAGTATCGCGTCGAATTCGTCTCGCAGACGGGCGAAACTGTGGTCCGAAAGTGTCTCGCCGGTGGCCAGGTAATGCTCCGCCCCATGCGGAAACGTCTCGGTGTGCACCTCCGCCAGTCCGGCGGAAACGCACGCGCGCATCACGCGCTCGGCCTCCCGCACCACCTCGGGGCCAGCTCCGTCCCCCGGACTCTGGGCGCCGCGAGTCGGGGGTGGATCATCTCCGCTCGGTCCTCCGGTTGAGGTTCGGTGGAAAACAGAGGCCGGCGACCCCCGGGGGGCGCCGGCCTCCAGCACTGCAAGACTGCCTGTCGCGCCGGATCGTTACTTGCTCAACGTCCAGACGTACGCAGCGACGGCCTTGACCTGCTCGTCAGTGATCGCGGTGCCGCCCTTGGCCGGCATCGGGACCCCGGAACTGGACTCCTGAGCCGTAACACCGGTCATGACGTTCTCGATGAGCTGCTCGTACGAGCCGTCGACGTGCAGCCACTCATCATCCGTCAGGTTGGCGCCGAGGTTCGGGATGCCTTCCCCGGTGGCACCGTGGCACGACATGCAGATGCCGGCCCCGTTGTAGATGCCCTTGCCCTCTTCCACCATCGCGGGCGTGACGCCCTCGGGCAGGTCCTGCGGCATGGCATCAGTCGGCTCGGCCATATCCGTCTCTGCATCCGCAGCCACTACCTCAGCCTGCTCCGCATCGGCCGTCTCGCCGTTACCGTTCGCGCTCGCGTCACCGCCGCAGGCCGACAGGCCAATGGCGACGAGGGCGACCAGCGTCAGCCCCCAGATTTTCTTCTCGATCATTATCGATTGCTCCTGTGTGCGTCTTGAAAATCAAGTACTGCGAGGGCGCGTATGCCGCGCCTCACTCTCCGGTTATGTGGGCAACATCTTACCGCACAGGGCGCAGTAACTCCACCCCCGCTCTACTTCCTCTCCGCACGCCGGACACGGCCAGCGCTCCTGGTCCGCTCCACAGTGAGGGCAGAACCGCACGCCGGACCGTTCGGGGAGCGGCGCCATGCAACTCCGACACGGCATGCCGGACCCCGCGTCACCCTCCGGTTCGGAGTCGTCACGGGAAGCAGGCGTGACGTCCGCATGCACCCGACCGAGGGCATCGGCGGACTCGTCCTGCGGGATCAGCAACGGGTCGTCGAGTCCCGGCAGGTGGTCGCCACGCGAGCGACCCGTCTCCAGCTCCGCGATCGGCGGACCCGTTTCGATCGGTGGCTCCACCGCCGACCGCTCCGTCTCTACGCCTGGCGACTCCTCGGCGCGACCCGGTGAGCCGGGCGCCAGCGAGCGCAATCGCACTTCCGAAGCGGCAAAGCGCTGCAAGAGAGCCAGTCCGGGTTCAGGAGAACCGAGCTCGTCGCGAACAGCCTCCCGCAGGGCGGCCTCGGGAACGTGCAGACTCACGTCGTCCACCAGCAGCCGCAGGAAGTCCGTGTCGTACTCGCCTTTGCTGGCCAGTCCCAGGCGGTCGCGACACAGCGGATACGGGAGCAGTCTCCGGTGCAATTCCGCCACCGAGATCGGGATCTCCGGCGGCATGCCCTCCTCCGAGAGCCTCTGTGTCAAGAGCCCGCGCATATCGTCACTCATCATCTCTTCTCCCTGTTCTCCGCCCATCCACCCCGCAGCGGCCTACCGGTCGATATGCAGTACGCCGGCACGTGCCGACGCCTTGAGAAACGCTTCAGGATCGTCGTCCGGAATCTGGATTCCGGTCCTGTCGCGTACGCGGCGAGCCGTGTCCCTCATGAACTCCTCGACCGACTGTCCGGGGTCCGCAGAGCTTTCGCACATCGCACGGACGATTCCCGTCCAGTCCATCCTCTGCCCCGCGGGGGCCATCTCGGGGTCGCCCCCGAAAAGGTCCAACTGATCCCGGGTCGCCATGGACGGGGCCTCGAGTCCAGCGGCCTCCATCTCGACCTCGAGCAGGATACGCTCCTCGGGCGTCGGTTCCACGAACAACTGGTCGAGGCGCTCGAGGTATGGATCCAGCTCGCGCGCGCCGTCCGTCATTTCCCGATACGCCCGCACCAGTTCCACGAGTCGCCACACGCTCACCGGGTCCCACAGGCTGTCGAGGGGGATCCGATCCAGGTGATCCAGCGCTGTTTCGGGCTCGCCGCCCTCATAGAACAGGTTGGCCAGGAGCGAACGAGCCTCGTGGTTCTCCGCGTCCAGCTCCAGGCACCGCTCGAGCCACAGCCTCGCCTGTACGCCGTCCCCCTGCCTGTGGAACGTGTACGCCAGGTCAGCTGCGGCGTCCGAGCTCTTCTCGTCTGCGGCCACGGCCCTACGGAAGAAGCGTTCGGCGTGCTCCCAAAGACCCTCCCTGAAGAGCGCCCGCCCGATGGACAGCATCAGGTCCAGGTCCCGGCCGAAGCCGAGATCGAGGACCCGCTCGAAGCATTGAAAACCGCGGGCCCGCTCGCCCAGCTTCAGCCGGC